>NZ_JBICZB010000016.1:0-127785 GCF_043201815.1 Kitasatospora sp. NPDC048296 | reverse complement strand
CTCCGGGCGCTTCGTTCTTTCGTGTTTCCAGCTTATCAGATGTTTTCCGCTCCGTTTTCCGGAGTTTCATTCATCGGATTTGCTTTCCGCTTTGTCGCCCCGGTCTCCCGCGGCGACTCCGGAACTGTACGGGGACCGACCCGCCACATGCAAATCGCCCCGCCCTGCTGTCGCAGGACGGGACGATCCGCAGATGGAACACCGTCAGGCGCGGCCCATCTCCTCGGCGATGGCCGCCGCGAAAGCGTCGATGTCGGCCTCCGTGGTGTCGAAAGCACACATCCAGCGGACCTCACCGGTGTGCTCGTTCCAGAAGTAGAAGCGGTAACGCTTCTGCAGCCGCTCGCTCACCTCGCGCGGGAGGATCGCGAACACCGCGTTCGCCTGCACCGGGCGAACGATCTCGACACCGTCGATCTTCCGGACCGCCGCCTCCAGCCGGCTGGCCATCGCGTTGGCGTGGCCGGCGTTGCGCAGGTAGAGGTCGCCGGAGAGCAGTGCCTCGAACTGGACGGAGAGGAAGCGCATCTTCGAGGCGAGCTGCATCGAGGTCTTGCGCAGGTACTTGATGTTGCGCACCCGCTCCGGGTTGAGCACCACCACGACCTCGCCGAGCAGCAGGCCGTTCTTCGTCCCGCCGAAGGAGACCACGTCCACGCCCGCGTCCGTGGTGAAGTCGCGCATCGGCAGGCCGAGCGAGGCGGCCGCGTTGGCCAGGCGGGAGCCGTCGACGTGGACGAGCATGCCCAGCTGGTGGGCGTGCTCGGTGATCGCGCGGATCTCGTCGGCGGTGTAGAGGGTGCCGAGCTCGGTGCTCTGGGTGATGGAGACCGCGAGCGGCTGGGCGCGGTGCTCGTCACCGAAGCCCCAGGCCTGCTGGTCGAGCAGCTCGGGGGTGAGCTTGCCGTCCGGGGTGGAGACGAGGTGCAGCTTGATGCCGCCCATCTTCTCCGGGGCGCCGCCCTCGTCCACGTGGATGTGGGCGGTCTCGGCGCAGACCACGGCGCCCCAGCGCGGCAGGAGCGCCTGGAGGGCGACCACGTTGGCACCGGTGCCGTTGAAGACGGGGTATGCCTCGGCCTTGTCGCCGAAGTGGCGGCGGAACACGTCCTGCAGGTGCGCTGTGTAGTCGTCCTCGCCGTAGGCGACCTGGTGGCCGCCGTTGGCGAGGGCGATCGCGGCGAGGATCTCGGGGTGCACGCCGGCGTAGTTGTCGCTGGCGAAGCCTCGGACGGCGGGGTCGTGTCGCCGTACCGCGTCCGTACTGGTGAGCTCGGTCATCGGGCTGTCAGCCACAGGTGCTGTCCGTTCAGTTCTGCTGCGGGGCGGTCCCAGAGGTCCGCCAGGTGTCCGGCGAGGTCGGCGGTGTCGGTGAAGCCGGCGAACTTCGCCTCCGGCTTCTCGGCCCGCATCTCAGGACTGACCAACGCCTTGATCACCAGAATGGCAGCCGCCGCGGTGGGCTCGCCGTCCGGGGAGGTGGTCTCCTTCTTGAAGGAGTCGGCCATGGCGAGGGTCCAGGCCTCGGTGGCGGCCTTGGCGGCCGCGTAGGCGGCGCCGCCCGCGGTGGGCTTGTGCGCGGCCGCGGCGGAGATCATCGCGTAGCGGCCAGCCGGGCTGCGGACCAGGGCGGGCTGGAAGGCCAGCGAGGTGTGCTGGAGGGTGCGCACGACGGTGTCGTGCAGGAAGTCCCAGTCGTCCAGGCGGGTGTCGAAGAAGGTCTTGCTGCCGCGCCAGCCGCCGACCAGGTGGAACAGACCGTCCACGTGGCCGTGCTCGGCCTCCAGGTGGTCGGCCCAGTCGTGGACCTCCTGCGGGTCGAGCAGGTCGATCACCTGGCCGCTGACCTTGGCTCCGCGCACCGCGATGCGGGTGGCGTCGAGGGCGGACTCCAGACGCTGGGCGTCGATGTCCGCGCCGATCACGGTGGCGCCGCCGGCGGCCAGGCGGCGCAGCACCGCCTGGCCGGCCGGGCCGCTGGCCCCGGCGACGGCGATGACCTTGCCGGCCAGCTTGGTGTCGGGGGTGGTGGTCACGCGGCAACTCCCTGGATACCTGCGCCGGTGATGCCGGCGGTGGCGGCGATGACGCCGCCGAGCTTCTTGGACAGGGCCTCGTAGAACATGCTCAACGGGAACTCGTCCGGGAGCACGGCGTCGCACAGCGCCTTGTTGAGGGCCTTGCCGTCGATGATGTCGAGCGGCAGCGCCTCCGGGCCCTTGGCCCAGGTGGAGGCCGGGTGCGGGGTGAGGTAGCGGGAGACCAGCTGGTAGGCGGCGATCCAGTGGGCCGGCTTGGGCCGGTCGATGCCGTCGCGGTACAGGGTCTCGATCTCGCCGCAGAGCGCGTTGGTGACCTGCTGGGCGCGGTCCCAGTCGATGCTGAGGCGGTTGTCGCGCCAGCGCAGCGCGTCGTGCTTGTGCAGGTACGCGAAGAGCAGCTGGCCGCCGAGGCCGTCGTAGTTGCGCACGCGGTCGCCGCTGACCGGGAAGCGGAACAGGCGGTCGAACAGGATCGCGTACTGGACGTCGCGGGCGTGCGAGTTGCCCTCGGTCTCCAGCTTCACCGCCTCCTTGAAGGTGGTGAGGTCACAGCGGAGCTCCTCCAGGCCGTACATCCAGAACGGGCTGCGCTGCTTGATCATGAAGGGGTCGAACGGCAGGTCGCCGTGGCTGTGGGTGCGGTCGTGGACGAGGTCCCACAGGACGAAGGTCTCCTGCGCGCGCTGCTGGTCCTTGAGCAGGCCCTCGGCGTCGGCGGGGATCTCCAGGCCGAGCTGCTGGACGGCGCTGCTGGAGACGGCGCGGAAGCGGGCGGCCTCGCGGTCGCAGAAGATGCCGCCCCAGGTGAAACGTTCCGGCGCCTTGCGGACGGCGACCGTCTCGGGGAAGAGGACGGCGGAGTTGGTGTCGTAACCGGCCGTGAAGTCCGTGAAGGTGATCGGCACGAACATCGGGTTGTCGAAGCGGGTGCGCTCCAGCTCGGCCAGCCAGTCGGGCCACACGACCTGCAGCAGAACGGCTTCCAGGTTGCGGTCCGGGTTGCCGTTCTGGGTGTACATCGGGAAGACGACCAGGTGCTCCAGGCCGTCCTCGCGCTGGTCGGCAGGCTGGAAGGCGAGCAGCGAGTCCAGGAAGTCAGGCTCCCGGTAGCCGGTGTCGGCCCACTTGGCGAGGTCGGCGTCGACGGCGGCCAGGTAGGCGGCGTCGTGCGGGAACTTCGGAGCGAGCTCCTCGACGGCGGCCCGGACGGTGGCCACCAGGGGGTCGACGGTGTGCCGCTGGACGGCGGACAGGTCGATCGAGCCGTCCTTGGACTGCAGCGGGCGCAGCGTCTCGACGGCCTCCTTCAGGCGCAGCCACGCCGGGTGGGCGGCGAGGGTCGAGACCGGGGCGTCGGCCGCCGCAGCGAGCCTTGGCGAAAGATTCTGCATCGTGGACTCACTTCGACAGGAGTTATTTCAACGTGGACACCATAAGTACGAAAGGTTCTCCTGTTCAAGGGGGTCAGGACAGGCAAAACTCCGGCGCACCCCCGCCGTGGCCCGAAAACCTGCGCCGGAACGCGGCTTGTCCGGCATGCGGACGGTGATCTGGATGTCCTGGACAGATGCGGCGTTCTGATGCGAACCTCCCGGCATGTTCCCGGCGGTGATCACGGTGGCCGAACGCCACGACGGCCCGTTCCGGCTGCCCTCCTGTCGGCAGACCGGCTGTTGCTGCCGCACGCGCGGCCGCTGCGGTCGTGGTCGCTGCTGTCGTTGATCCACCTGTCGACCCAGCTGGCGCCCCAGCTGTCAGCCCAGCCGCGTTGTTGACCCAGCCGCGTCGCTGATCCGGTCGCCTCATCGCCCCGGCCGCGTTGTCGACCCGGCCGCGGACACGGGCCCGTACGCCGACCATGCCGTGTGTGTCCCGGCGCCGCCACCGGGGGAAGTGACCCGCCGGGGCGCGGCACGCCCGGCCCGGCCCGCGCCGCCGCGGCCTCCCGCCTACACCCGTCCTGCCCGGTCCTGCCCCGTCCTTCCACTGGAGTGCTGTCATGACCCTCCGCAAGCCGTCCGTCGTACTGCCCCTCGCCGCCCTGGTGGTCGCCGCCGCGCTGACCGCGTGCGCGCCGCAGGACGCCAAGTCCGACGGGGCCGCCGCCTCGGGCGCGGCCGGCACCGCGGCGGGCTGCGCGCCGGGGGCGCTGGCGACGCGTACGGCCGGGAAGCTGACCCTCGGCACCGACAAGCCTGCCTACGACCCGTGGTTCTCCGAGGACAAGCCCGAGAACGGCAAGGGCTTCGAGTCGGCGGTGGCGTACGCCGTGGCGGACAAGCTGGGCTACCCGAAGGACAAGGTCAGCTGGGTGGTCGCGCCGTTCGGCAAGGCGACCGCGCCGGGCGCCAAGGACTTCGACTTCGACATCAACCAGGTGTCCATCAGCGACGAGCGCAAGCAGGCGGTGGACTTCTCCTCCGGCTACTACGACGTGCGCCAGGCCGTCATCGCGCTGAAGAACTCCAAGGCGGCGAACGCGAAGAGCATCGCGGACCTGAAGGGCGCCAAGCTGGGCGCACAGGTCGGCACCACGAGCCTGGACACCATCACCGACACCATCAAGCCGAGCAGCCAGCCGGCCGTGTTCGACTCCAACGACCTGGCGAAGGCGGCGCTGAAGAACGGTCAGGTCGAGGCGCTGGTGGTGGACCTGCCGACGGCCTTCTACATCACCGGCGCCGAGGTGCCGGAGGCTCAGGTGGTGGGGCAGTTCGAGACGGCCTCGCAGGCCGAGCAGTTCGGCCTGGTGCTGGACAAGGGCTCCGAGCTGACCGCCTGCGTGTCCCAGGCGGTGGACGCGCTGCGGGCGGACGGGACACTGGCGAAGCTGGAGAAGCAGTGGCTGTCGGACGCCGTCTCGGCACCGGTGCTCAAGTGAGCGGGGGCGCCGGGCCGGCCGGACCGGTCAGCGTCACCGAGGCCCCGGCGGAGGACGACGGGTACCGGCCGTCGGAGCGGCGGCTGGCGCACGAGGCGTACCGGCGCGGCCGGGCCCGGCGCTCGGCGCTGATCGCCACCGCCTCGACCCTGCTGACGGCGGTAGCGCTGTACCTCCTGATCGTCAACTCCCCCGGCTGGGAGGTGACTCGGCGGACCTTCTTCAATCTGGACTACGCGCGGCAGGCGCTGCCGGAGGTGCTGAAGGGGCTGCGGCTCAACCTGGAGCTGATGCTCGGCTGCGGGGCGCTGATCCTCGTGTTCGGCCTGCTGCTGGCGGTACTGCGGACGCTGCGCGGCCCGGTGTACCTGCCGGTGCGGCTGCTGGCCACCGCGTATGTGGACTTCTTCCTCGGGCTGCCGATGATCATCTGCCTGCTGGTGATGATCACCGGGGTGCCGGCGCTGCGGCTCACCGGGGTGACCACCGATCCGCTGCTGCTCGGCGGGGCCGCGCTGGTGCTGACGTACTCGGCGTACGTCTCGGAGGTGTTCCGCTCGGGCATCGAGTCGGTGCACCCGAGCCAGCGGGCGGCGGCGCGGTCGCTGGGGCTGACCAACGCCCAGGCGATGCGGTACGTCGTGCTGCCGCAGGCGGTGCGGCGGGTGGTGCCGCCGCTGCTCAACAATCTGGTCAGCCTGCAGAAGGACACCGGGCTGGTCTCGATCGGCGGCGCGATCGACGCGGTGTACGCGGCGAAGATCATTGCGGCGCACTCGTTCAACTTCACGCCGTACCTGGTGGCGGGGCTGGTGTTCATCGTGCTGACCATTCCGCTGACCCGGTTCGCCGACTGGCTGACCACCCGGATGAACCGTCGGCAGTTGCAGGGAGGTTCGGTATGAGTGGCGCCGAGGTGCTCCGGCTGGAGTCGGTGCGCAAGACCTTCGGCGACCAGGTGGTGCTGCGCGATGTGGACCTGGCCGTGCCCGAGCACTCGGTGACGGCGTTGATCGGGGCGTCCGGCTCCGGGAAGTCGACGCTGATGCGGTGTGTCAACCTGCTGGAGGGGATCGACGACGGGGCGATCTTCCTGGACGGCGAGGAGATCACCGACCCGCGCGCGGACGAGGACGCCGTGCGGCGCCGGATCGGCGTGGTGTTCCAGTCGTACAACCTGTTCCCGCACATGACGGTGCTGGAGAACATCACGCTCGCACCGCGCCGGGTGCACCGGGTCGGACGGGCGGAGGCCGAGGCGAGGGCGCTGGAGCTGCTGGACCGGCTCGGGCTGGCGGCGAAGGCCAAGGAGTACCCGGACCGGCTCTCCGGCGGACAGCAGCAACGGGTCGCCATCGTGCGGGCGCTGGCGGCGGGGCCCCGGCTGCTGCTGCTCGACGAGATCACCGCGGCGCTCGACCCGGTGCTGGTCGGAGAGGTGCTGTCGGTGGTGCGGGACCTCAAGGAGCAGGGGATGACGATGGTCCTCTCCACCCATGAGATGGGCTTCGCACGGGAGGTCGCCGACCAGGTCTGCTTCCTGGACGGCGGGGTGGTGCTCGAACAGGGGCCGCCGGAGCAGGTGTTCGGCGATCCGCGGGAGGAGCGGACCCGGCAGTTCCTCAGCCGGGTGGTCGCCTCGGGGCGACTCCAGGGCTGAGCCGCCCGGCGTCCCCCGGTGGAGCGGGACGGGTCGGGTGCGGCGGAGCGGGGTGCGTGAGGAGGGCCGCACCACGGTGGGCACCACTGTGCGCCCCCGTACGCGCCCTGGTCGCACCGGGGGCGGAGCGGTGATCGTGGACGGGACGACCGTCGCTGCGGACGGGTGTCGGCGGGCGGATGACAGCGAACAGCCGACGGACAACGGATGACAGCTAACAGATTTCGTTAACTGTCATCTGTTATCTGTCAGCTGTCATCTGTGCGCCGCCCGCTGTTCGCCGCCCGCCGCCCCGGGAGGCTGCCGTTGCACGGACCCACCCTGGTCAACTGGCTCCTCGCCCTCCTCACCGCCACCGCCGGCGGCTACTGCCTGACCCGCCTGCGGCACTCCCCCTGCACCCCGGCCGGCGCCCCCGGCCCCGGCCCCGGCCCCGCCCGCCGAATTCTCGCCCGGGAGTCCGACGCCGCCGAGGCACTGATGGGGCTCGGCATGGCGGCGATGGCCGTCACCGGCGCCACCGTCCCGGCCGGCGTCTGGGCCGGCCTCTTCGGCCTCCCCGCCATCGCCTTCCTGCTCGCCGCCCTGTACGCCTCCACCGGCCGGGCACACCGGCTGCACCACGCGGTCGGTGCGCTCGCCATGACGTACATGGCCCTGGCAATGACCGCCTCGGCCGGCGGACACCACCACCACACCGCCACGCTCGGCGCGCCGCTGCTGACCGGCGCCCTGCTGCTCTACTTCGGCGGGTACTCCCTCTGGGCCGGCGCCCGGCTGCTGCGCACCCCCGCCGGCACCCTCGCCCTCGGCACCGCCGGCCTGCCGCAGGCCTGCCGACTCACCATGGGCATCGGCATGTTCGCCATGCTCCTGACCATGTGACGCCCGCCCCGGCACCCGCGCGACGCCCTTCCCGCCCGATCCGAACACCGCCCAAGCGCCGCACCCGCGCGTGGCGTTGGTCACTGGCCGGCCGAAAGCCGTTCCACCGGGCGTCGCCAGCGCATAGGTTGGCAGGGAGCGCATTGTCGCGTTCCCTGCGTACTCGGGGAGCCCTTGGGATGACCGCCCTGATCGGCCTGCTGCTGCTCGGACTTCTGCTCTCGACCGTCGCGCCCCGCCGGCTGGCGCGGGCCCGCTGGGTGGAACGCGAACCCGTGCTGGCGCTGCTGGTGTGGCAGTGCCTGGTGGTGGCCGTGCTGCTGTGCTGCGCACTGGGTCTGGTCCTCGCCGCCTCCGCCGCCATGCCCGAGCTGCGCACCCTGGTGTTCGCGGGCGCCCCGCACGGCGTGGAGGCCGCGTACGGCCTGCAGGACGCCGAGGGCTGGGGCCGGCTCTGCGCCGTGGTACTGGCGGCCGGCGCCCTGCAAACGGTGCTGGCGCTCACCCGCGAGGCCCGTACGGCCAAGGCCCTGCGCAACCGCCGACACGCCCAACTGACGACCCGAGCACCGGAGTTGCCCGAGGCGATCGCGGCCGCCCGGAGTCGCCGGGAGCGACTGGTGGTGCTGGAGAACGTCCGCCCCGAAGCCTGGTCGCTGCCCGGCCCGGACTCCCGCCTGGTGGTCACCACCGGCGCCCTCCAACAGCTCACCGACCGGGAGTTGGCGGCCGTGCTGAGCCATGAGCGCGGCCACGTCCGGGCCCGGCACCACCTGCTCCAGCAGTTCGCCCAGGCGCTCGCCTCCGGCTTCCCCGGGGTCGGCGTGTTCAGCGCCTTCCGGGACCAGGTGGCGGAGCTGATCGAGCTGGCGGCCGACGACCGGGCCGCTCGACGCCACGGCCGGCACACCACCGCCCTCGCGCTGGCCGAACTCAACCTGGACCGCGGGGTGTTCGGCTCCTGCCCGCCCGGTCTGGCGCAGTCCCCGAAGCGGGTCGACCGGCTGCTCGCGGGCCGCCCGCGACTGTCCGTCCCGCACCGGCTGCGGCTGACCCTGTTCGCCCTCGCCGCGCCCGCCGCACCCGTCCTGCTGACCGTCGCCCCGGGGCTCAACTCCCTGTTCTGAGCGTCCCTGCTCCGAGCGTCCCGCGCTGAGCGTCCCTGTGCTGAGCGTACGGGTCGACGCCGAGTCAGCTCACCGAAGGCTCCCCATCGAACGAGCCCCCGGGTTCAGTCCGAGGCAGGCTCCCGGCAGACCGGCCCGAGCGGCTCGCCGAGGGTCAGTCCGAGCACCTCGCGATGGAGCGGCCTGGCCTGCTCGTAGCGCTCCCGTCCGGCCTCGGTCAGCTCCAGCATGATGCCCCGCCGGTCGCTCTCGCACATGGCCCGGGTGACCAGTCCGCTCTTCTCCAGCCGGGCGATCAGCCGGGACAGCGCGCTCTGACTCAGATGGACGGTGGGCGCCAGCTCGGCCACCCGCAGCGCATGGCGACCCTCCGCCTGGCACCCCTCCACCAGGCGTTCCAGCACCTCGAACTCGCTCATGCCCAGCCCGTACTTGTCGCCCAGCTCACGGTCGAGCAGGCAGGCGGTGGCGGCATGGCGGGCCAGCAGCTCGCGCCATTCCGCGACGAGGCCGGCCTCCGCCGGCGAATCGAGCACTCGGGGGTCGAGTTCAGCCACGCCGCAACCCTAGCACGTGCATCGGAAAATTATGCGTTCACATCTTATTCATTTGCATTGAATGCACGCGCATCTACTGTCCTCCCCATGACCACCGCGACCGCCACGTCACCCGACGCTCCGTCAACCAGCGGGCTGAACTGGACACCCCGCCTCTGGGGCACCCTGATCGTGCTCTGCGCCGCCATGTTCCTGGACGCCCTGGACGTCTCGATGGTGGGCGTCGCCCTCCCCTCCATCGGCTCCGAGCTCCACCTCTCGACCTCCACCCTGCAGTGGGTGGTCTCCGGCTACGTGCTCGGCTACGGCGGCCTGCTGCTGCTCGGCGGACGCGCCGCCGACCTGCTCGGCCGGCGCCGGGTCTTCCTGGTCGCCCTGTCCGCCTTCGCCGCCGCCTCGCTCGTCGGCGGCTTGGTCGACGACGGCGGCCTGCTGATCGCGGCCCGCTTCCTCAAGGGCGTCAGCGCCGCCTTCACCGCCCCGGCCGGCCTGTCGATCATCACCACGACCTTCGCCGAGGGCCCGGCCCGCAACCGGGCGCTGTCCATCTACACCACCTGCGGGGCCAGCGGTTTCTCCCTCGGCCTGGTGCTGAGCGGCCTGCTCACCTCGGTCGGCTGGCGCTGGACCTTCCTGATGCCCGTCCCGGTCGCGCTGCTCGCCCTGGTGTTCGCCGTCCGCCTGCTTCCCCGCCAGACCGAGGAGCCCGCCAAGGGCGGCTACGACGTGCTCGGCGCGATCACCGGCACCACGACCGTCCTGCTGCTGGTGTTCACCGTCACCGAGGCCCAGGGCGCCGGCTGGCTGAGCCTGCGCACCCTCGGCTCGATGGCCGTGGTGATCGCGCTGGGCGCCGCCTTCCTGCTGATCGAGAGCCGCACCGCCCACCCACTGGTCCGGCTGGGCATCTTCCGCAACGGCTCCGTCGCCCGGGCCAACGTGGTCGCCTTCGCGATGACCGGCGCGTACGGCGGCTTCCAGTTCGTCGTGACCCTCTACCTGCAGCACCTGCTCGGCTGGTCGGCCCTGCAGATGGCCCTGGGGCTGCTGCCGGCCGGCGCGTTCATCGCACTCTCGGCGCCGTTCATGGGCCCGATCGTGGACCGCTTCGGCACCGGCCGGCTGCTGCCGATCGGCCTGCTGGCCCTGGTCGCCGCCTTCGCCCTGTTCCTGCGCCTGGACGAGCACAGCTCCTACCCGGTCCTGGTGCTGCCCTCGATGCTGCTGCTCGGCGTGGGCTTCGCGTTCGCCTTCCCCTCGGTGAACATCGCCGCCACCAACGGCGTGGCCGACGAGGAGCAGGGCCTGGCCTCGGGCCTGGTGAACACCGCGATCCAGGTCGGCACCGCCGTGGTGCTGGCCGGGGCGACCGCGATGATCACGGCCGGCAGCGCGGGTGGCGACAGTCCTCGGGCCCAGCTGGACGGCTACCGGCCGGCGCTGGTCTTCGTCACCGCGGTCGCGCTGGTCGGCCTGTTGGTCGCCACGGCGGGCGCTCTGGTGGACCGGCGCCGGAATTCAACTCCCGCGTCGGTGCCAGATTATGATTATCCGCCTGTCGGGCCGACCACGGCCCGGACCGGAGCCCTGACCGAGCACTGACCCGCACCGGCCCTCGCCCACGACCGACCCCTGGTCGTCGGCTGCTGGCGCCGGCTCCACCAAACCCCCGTGTTGGTGGAGCCGGCCGTCTTCGTACCCGGCCGCGCGGGCAGCGCCCGTCAGGGCACGGTTCCACGGCGCGGCTGCCGGCTCCGCAAGTATATTGGCTCGGAGCCAACGAACGTTCGGAGCAGACACGATGGCACCTCGCGGGGATTCGGTCAATGAGGAGATGCGGCAACGCTCCCGCCGACGCATCATGCGGGCCACAGTCGAGCTGGTTGACCAGCGCGGTTACGCGGGCACCACGCTGACCGACATCGCCGAGCGGGCCGGACTCGCCCGCGGCCTGCTCTCGTACTACTTCGACGGCAAACGGCTGCTGCTGCAGTCCGCGACGCACCGGATGATGCACCAGGCGCTGTCCGGTGCACTGGCCGAACTGCCGCCGGACGCCTCGCCCGAGGCCCGGCTGGCCCGCGCCATCGACGCCGTCCTCGCGCTCGCGCTGGACCACCCGCGGGTGATGCGCTCGCACCTGGCACTGATCCTCGACCCGGACACCGGCGCCTTCGTGCAGGACCCGGAACAGCAGCAGCTCGGCGCCATCCTCCAGGGCCTGCTGCACGACTGGGGCGCTCCGGACCCGGCGGCCGAGCACGCGGTGCTGCGCAGCGCGCTGATGGGCGGCTGCATCGGCGTGCTGCTGCCGGGCGCGGAGATCCCGCTGGCGCCGATCCGGGCCGACCTGTTCCGCCGCTACGACCTGCCCTGGGAACTGGGCTGCCCGCCGCAGGCGCTGCCACCGGAACGCGAACGGCCGCCGGCCCGCGGCTGACGGCGGGTGGGCGGCTGGGCGGTCACTCGACTGACGACCTGCCGCGGTGGGGCCCGAGCGGCCCCGCCGGGCAGGAACTCAGCGTTCCTTCAGGATCGAGGCCAGCAGGTCTATGGTGCGCTCGGGCGTGAGGCTGTCCACGCAGAGCCGCTCCATGACCTGGACGTAGGCGTCGACGTCGTCCCGCTTGTCCAGGTAGAGCGCACTGGTGAGCTGCTCCAGGTAGACCACGTCCGCGAGGTCCTGCTCCGGGAAGCGCAGGATGGTGAACGCGCCGGACTCACCGGCGTGCGCGCCGAAGCGGAACGGCATGACCTGGATCACCACGTTGGCCTGCTCGGCGACGTCGATCAGGTACTGCACCTGACCGCGCATCACCTTGGGCCCGCCGACCGGCCGGCGCAGCGCCGCCTCGTCGATCACCGCCCACAGGCGCGGGTTGGTGCCCTCGGTCAGCAGCTTCTGGCGGCGCAGGCGGAGGCTGACCCGCCGCTCGACCTCCTCCTCGCTGATGACCGGCCGACTCTGGCCGAAAACCGCCCGTGCGTACTCCTCGGACTGCAGCAGTCCGGGGATGAACTGCACCTCGTAGGTGCGGATCAGCTGGGCGGCCTCCTCCAGTCCCACGTAGGTCTGGAACCAGCCCGGCAGCACGTCGTTGAAGCTGTGCCACCAGCCGGACTTGTTGGCCTCGCGGACCAGCCCGAGCAGGGCCTCCCGCTCCAGGCCGTCGTCCACGCCGTACAGGCTGAGCAGGTCGGCGACGTCGCGCTCCTTGAAGCTGACGCGGCCGAGCTCCATGCGGCTGATCTTGGACTCGGAGGCGCGGATCGCGTAGCCCGCGTCCTCACGGGTGATGCCGCGCGCCTCGCGCAAGCGGCGCAGTTGGGAGCCGAGGAGGATCCGGCGGACCATCGAGCCGCCGCCCGGCTGAACTGTGGTCATGCGGTCGAAACCTCCACCTAGGGCAAACAGCGCACAGTCTGCCATCAGTTGAGCGCTCACGGTGCCGATACTGACGGATGTTCCTATCAGTTCTGCACTCCGCACACCAGGATGCACGTGCATCCGGCGCTTGCATATGCCAATAGTGCGACTGCACGTGAATCGACTCTTGCATCTGCAGTGAGCGCACACCACCATGGTGCACGTGCACCTGCACATCCCTGGCAATCCCGCGGGCTCCGCGTCGACCCCACGCGCGACTCCGTGCACCGACCCGGTGGCGTCCCCCGCGCCACCGGGCGTTCGAGTGCGCGCGCGCCTGGTCGAGGGGGCGGCCGAGCGGCCGAGCGAGTCGGAGGTGACCGGCATGACCCCGGCGGGTCCAGCCGTGTCCGCCCCCTTATGGGAGGAGCTCTTCATGAGCACCGGTACGGCTTTGGCGGTTGACCCCCATGTGGTCACCTGTACGCTCGCTCCTCGCTTCGAAGCCGTGAGAACCGCGCGCGACTTCGCCCGGACCGCTCTTCAGCACTGGGGCCTGATGGAGCTGTTCGACGATGTCGCGCTGGTGGCCTCGGAACTCGTGACCAACGCGCTCCGGCATGCGATCGGCGCACGGCCCGACCCGTCGGACTGCTGCCCGGGCGAGTACGACTTTCCCATACAGCCGACCCCAGAAGGACGGCTGCCGATCCGAATAAGCCTGGTGCACCGCGCACCCCAGGTGGTCTGCGCGGTGAGCGATCCGAGCAGCATCGGACCGGTCGCCCGGGAGGCGGACTTCGTCGCCGAATCCGGCCGCGGGCTGCACCTGGTGGAGTCGTTCAGCCGCTCCTGGGGCTGGCACCCGCTGGGCAGCGGCAAGGTGGTCTGGGCCATGTTCGAGGCGGAGCCGGCCCAGGGCGGCGGACTCGACCGACGTGTCGAAATCGGTGGACGGCACCGGCGCTCGGCCTAGCGCCGTGCGGCGCGCGGCCGGCTTGGGAACGACCCGGGAGGACCACACCCCGGGCCCTTCCGCCAGTCCCTCGGACCCTTCGACGCCGGACCGCCTCCGGCACCGGCACCGGCACCTCCCGCCGGAGATCCAGGCCCGCGCGTTACAGGCCCCGGCCGGGCACGACTCGACCCGGTACGCCCCGACCCGACCCCACCCGCGGGAGCGCCCGCGGGGAAAAGACAAAGGCCGTCGTGGTGTCAGCACCCACGACGGCCCCCCGATGGTGAAGCGGCGACCGGTCAGACCGCCAGGTGGTCGAACTCCCCGTCCTTGGCCCCCAGCAGCAGGGCGGCGATCTCGGCCCGGGTGTAGATGAGCGCCGGACCGTCCGGGAAGCGCGAGTTGCGCATCGCCACGTCGCCGCCGGGCAGGGCCGCGAACTCGACGCAGTTGCCCTGGGAGTTGCTGTGCCGGCTCTTCTGCCAGACCACCCCCTTGAGGTCGGCGGCGGCCATCCCGTTGTAGGTGTGGTTCGAGCTGTGCGTGTCCTGCGAGTCGTGCATAGAAGTCTCCCGAAGAGCTCCGGAGTTGTCGTCCAGCGCGGCGCCCCGGCACCGTCGAACGAACGGACCGGCCCCGTACCGGTCCGGCACAACGCCTCACTTGACGCGATGATAGCCGCAGTGCACGTGCATCAGCACGGGACATTGCAGGTGCACGAGGCCTTTTATCAGCGGCCTCGAACTCTTCACGGACCCTTCTCCTGACGGTACGTAAACGGACATAGCCGACTGAATCGACGAGCATTCGATAACCGGCCGTGAGCGGCCCCCCGCTGAATGTTGATCTTCGAATGCCGGGAGTCGCACCGCCGTGACCCTCCGTCAGGTCACCCTTCGACTGTGAGACATCTCACGTGCCACGGGTGCAACGCGACGCCCCACGGGACACGTCAGGGCAACCACGGGCGTCCACCCGGGGGTTGGGCGAGGAATGTCCGGATTGTAGGCAAACCGCCCGGACCGCGACGGCGGAGACACGACCTTCGCACCGCGACCACCCGAAACCCGTACGGCAGCCGACTGCAGGCCTGACGGGCCGATGTCCTACGATCTCCGACATGAGCACCGCAGCCATCCCGGGCGCGCCACTGCCCGTCCGCACTCCAGGCTCCCGTGCGCGGGGGCGCCACCGCCGTCCCGAGCGCCCCGAGATCCGCACCGGCTCGCCGGCCCTGGTGCTCGCCGTACCCGCGACCGCCGGGCCCGAGTCCCGCTCGGTCGTCGAGGAACTGCTCTCGATCGTCCGCAGCGAGCACGCCGGCGTCCGGGCCGCGGTCGGCTACCTCCCGACCGACGGCGCCGTGAGCGAGAGCGAGGACGACCGCACCGTCGCCGAGCTGCTGGCCGAGGCCGCCGAGGCAGGCCTGGCGGCGCCCGTCGTGGTGCCGCTGGCGCCCGGGCCGCACGACTTCCTGACCGGGCTTCACGCCCTCGCCGCCGAGTACGGCGCGACCGTCACCGACACACTGGGCCCGCACCCACTGTTGGCCGAGGCCGTGCACGTGCGGCTGTCCGAGGCCGGGCTGGCCCGGGCCGACCGGGCCCGGCTGTTCGCCATCGCGACCGCCGCGGACGGCGTGGTCCTGACCACCGTCGGCGGCGAGGACGCGGCCGCCGCGGCCGGCATCACCGGCGTGCTGCTGGCCGCCCGACTGGCCGTTCCGGTCGTCGCCGCGGCGCTCGACGTCCCCGGCTCGGTGGCCGACGCCGTCAACCACCTCAAGGAGACCGGCTCCCAGCGCCCGGCGCTGGCCCCGCTGGTGATCGGGCCCGAGGCGGACTCGGAGCTGCTCGCCACGGCCGCCGAGGAGACCGGCTGCCCGTCGGCCGCGCCACTGGGCGCCTACCCGACCGTCGGCCAGCTGATCGCCTCCACCTACCTGGCCGCGCTGCCGACGCCGACGCCGGAGGAGCTGGCCCAGGCCGAGGCGGAGGCCGCAGCCGCCGCCGGGGCCGAGGAGGGCTCCCGCGGCGCCCACGCGGCCGCCCAGGGGCCCGTAGAGGCCTAGCCGGACGCCCGCGACCGCCTTTACTGACCTTGGCGCTTCAAGGTGATTGGCCTGTTTGTGTAGCTGACTGGCAGTCATTGGCGCGCTATGCCGTTGGTATGCGCTATGCGGATGGGGGCGGGCTGACGGCGAGGGCACGTCAGCGCCGCGAGACGGTGCGGCTGGAGGCCGCTGCGTTGTTCGACGAAGGCGTCCCACCGAAGGAGGTTGCCCGCAGGTTGCGGGTGACCGCGAAATCGGCCTATCAGTGGCACCAGGCCTGGCGTGAGGGCGGGGCCGGGGCGCTGGCCTCACGAGGACCGGGCGGGCAGCGATGCAAGCTGTCGGCGCGGTGCCGGGCGAAGCTGGCCGAGTACCTCGAGCAGGGGCCGGCCGTGCACGGCTGGGACGAGGACCAGGTGTGGACAGGCGCGCGGGTGGCGACGCTGATCGGGCGGAAGTTCCACGTCACTTACAGCGTCTCGGGGGCCACCCGCCTGATGCACCGACTCGGCTTCACCCCGCAGGTCCCCGCGCGGCGGGCCGCGGAACGCGACGAGCAGGCGGTGTCCGCGTGGAGGGAGGTGACCTGGGCGGAGGTAAAAGCGCCCGGGCGGCCTGCGACGGATGGCTCTGCTTCGAGGACGAAGCCGGGTTCACCCGCAGGCCGCCCAAGGGACGCACGTGGGGACGCCGTGGCATCACCCCGGTCGTGAGGGTGGGCGGCCGGGGCTCCGGACGGGTCTCGGTCGCCGGGCTGATCGCGATGCGCCCGGGCTCGCGGACCCGGCTGTGTCACCGACTGCGGCGCCATACCGGACGCAAGGGCGAGCGCCGCAGCTTGTCCGAGCGCGACTACATCGGTCTGATCGACGGAATCCACCAGCTGGTCAAGGCGCCGATCATGCTGGTGTGGGACCGGCTCAACACCCACGTCTCGCATGCCATGCGCGACCTGATCAACGCGCGGGACTGGCTGACGGTGTTCATCCTGCCCGCATACGCGCCCGAGCTGAACGCGGTCGAGTACCTGTGGGCCCACGTCAAGCGCAGCCTGGCGAACCTCGCCAGCGTCGCTCTGGACCGACTCGCCGCGCTCGTCCGCAACCGGCTCAAACGGCTCCAGTACCGCCCCGAGGTCCTCGATGGCTTCCTCGCCGGGACCGGGCTCTCCCTCGACCTCCCACCGCCATCACCTTGAAGCGCCGAAGTCAGTAGCACCCTCCCGCGTACCGAAGGGCCCGGAACGACCGCGTTCCGGGCCCTTCGGCTTGCCGTCGGCCTGCCCCGCGGCTCGCCCTTTTCCGCCACTCCTCCGCCCGCCCCCCGTCTTCGGCTCGCCCGCAGCTTGTCCGAGCGGGGGAATTGCGGGAGTTATGGACGATATCGGAAGATAGAGCATAATGTCCGTTTTGTCGCTTTTGGGCGGAAATGCCGAGCGTGCATTCCGGCGCTCGATTCACGGCCACTCCCCTGTTGCGATCGGCGCACCACCGCGCGCTTCCACGCTCCGTCACTTCACTTCTGAAGCGGAGACAATTGCGGGAATCCACAGCGGCATTGCCAAAAAACGATCATTTACGATCATGATTCGTGTCCAATTTGGCAGTTTCCGCTAAACCGTGATGCGCATCACAGATATTTGCAGTTTGAACTTAAGTCCGCTTAACGTGCTCCTCGTTCGTGACCACACGAACCCAGTTCATCCGCGACGCCGAGTCCTGCCGTCGGATGTCCTGGCAGCGCGAAAACGCATCACGGCAGGAGCGGGGGAACCACAGGTAAGTCGCCCCGGGCCGCTCCTCGGAACGGTCCAGGGCTAGGGGTGAAGCCGCGCCCACAGCGCGGCCGGGCAACTCCAGCCCGAATCCGACAGCTCACCTCGCAGGCGTGGGAGAGGACCGCGTCTTCATGCTGCCCACCAACGGCACCCGCCTGTCCGGCCGTACCCGTCGCGTGATCGCCGCCCTCGGCGTCGCGGGCGTCGGTCTCACCGTCCCGTGCCTCACCACCGGCACCGCCAACGCCGCCCCCGTCGCCACCTGGGACAAGGTCGCCCAGTGCGAGAGCAGCGGCAACTGGAGCATCAACACCGGCAACGGCTTCTACGGCGGCCTGCAGTTCACCTCCAGCACCTGGGCCGCCTTCGGCGGTACCGCGTTCGCCCCGCAGGCCAACCAGGCCACCAAGGACCAGCAGATCGCCATCGCCGAGAAGGTCCTCGCCTCGCAGGGCCCCGGCGCCTGGCCCGTCTGCTCGGTCCAGGCCGGCCTGACCAAGGGCGGCGCTCCGGCCGCCGTCGACACCTCCGCCGGCACGGCCGCCAAGCCTGCCGCCAAGCCCGCGCAGAACCAGGCCCCGGCCCCGGCCGCGAAGCCCGCCGCGCCGGCCGCGCCCGCCCAGCAGCAGGCGCAGTCGTCCACCGACTACACCGTCGTCGAGGGCGACTGGCTGTCCTCGATCGCCGCGAAGAACAACGTCCAGGGCGGCTGGCAGCACCTGTACGACCTCAACCGCGCCACCCTGACCGAGGGCCCGAACACCATCTACCCGGGCCAGCACCTGACCTTCGGTGACGGCGTCAAGGCCCAGGCCGACAAGTCCTCCTCGTCCACCTCCGGCTCGGACTTCGGCTGGTTCAACCGCTCCCAGAAGGCCGGCCAGGCCGCGAACGGCGGTGCCGTGAACGCCAAGCCGACCGCCCTGACCCAGGCCTCGAAGCCGGCCTCGAAGCCGGCTGCCAAGCCGGCCGCCCAGGCCGCCACCGGCAGCATGGCCGCCGCGGTGTCCTTCGCCGAGTCCAAGGTCGGCCAGGCCTATGTCTACGGCGGCACCGGCAACGGCGGCTGGGACTGCTCCGGCCTGACCCAGGCCGCGCTGCGCGCCGCGGGCATCAACATCCCGCGCGTCGCCGCCGACCAGGCCGCCGCCAGCACCCACGTCTCGCTGGACAGCCTGCAGCCGGGCGACCTGCTGTTCTGGTCGAACAACGGCCAGAACTCCGGCGTGTACCACGTCGCGATCTACATCGGCGGCGGCAAGTACGTCGAGGCCGCCAACCCGAGCTCGGGCGTGCGCGAGCAGGCCATCGCCAACTGGGCCCCGGACTTCGCCGGCCGGGTCTGAGCAACGGCCCACGGGCGCACGGGCCACAGGCCCACAACCCACGGGCCCACAGCTGACGGACAACAGAGAACAGCTGACAGGTAACAGATTTCAGATAACAGATTTCAACATCTGTCAGCCGTCGTCCGAACGCTGACCACCCGCCACCCCCGGGGAGAGCCTGGTCGCTCCTCCCCGGGGGTTCCGGCGTATTCGCATGGTGAAACCCCGGCCCGACGGGCATGCTGCTGCTCTGCACCCGAGGAGGAATCACCATGGCCCAGGTCACCGTCACCCTCGACGCGAACCTCGCGATAGACGCGATGCTGCTCTCCGGCACCAAGAGCCCGCAGGACGCGGTCGAACTGATCCTGCGCGACTACCTGGCCCGCGGCCGCCGCACCGAGACCCGGACCGGCGACGCGGCCGACGGCCACCGGCTCACCGCCGACCGCCCGGCCACCCAGGAGGGCTGACCGGACAGCACGGTCGAGCAGACGCACGCCGACGGGCCCCGGAGAGCAACCGCCCTCCGGGGCCCGTCGGTCGAGCACCACCATCCGGTACCGGGGTCAGCGCGCGCAGGCCCCGGTGGACCCGCGCATCACCAGCTCCGGCTGGAACATGAACTCCCCGCGCTGGGCGGCGTTCCCGCCGACCTCCTCCAGCAGCGCGTCCACCGCCGCCGTGGCCATCGCCTCGACCGGCTGGCGGATCGTGGTCAACGGCGGCTCGGTGAAGGCAATCAGCGGCGAGTCGTCGAAGCCGACCACCGACACGTCCTGCGGCACCGACAGCCCGCGCTGCCGCACCGCCCGGATCGCCCCGAGCGCCATCATGTCGCTCCCGCAGACGATCGCCGTGCAGCCCTTGTCGAGCAGCGCACCGGCCGCCGCGTGCCCGCCCTCCACGCTGAACAGCGTGTGGTGGACGAGTTCCTCCGCCTCCTCCTGGCTGCGCCCGAGCACCTCGCGCATCGCGGCCGTGAAGCCCTCGATCTTGCGCAGCACCGGCACGTACCGCCGCTGCCCGACCGCGAGCCCGATCCGCTCGTGCCCGAGTTCGGCCAGGTGCTGGACGGCCATCCACATCGCGGCCCGGTCGTCCGGCGAGATGAACGGCGCGTCGATCCGCTCGCTGTAGCCGTTGATCAGCACGAACGGCACCCCGCGCCCGGCCAGCCGGGCGTAGCGGTCGTGGTCGGCGGTGCTGTCGGCGTGCAGCCCGGAGACGAAGACGATGCCCGCCACACCCCGGTCGACGAGCATCTCGACCAGTTCGTCCTCGGTGGACCCGCCCGGCGTCTGGGTGCACAGCACCGGCGTGTAGCCGTGCCGGCTGAGCACCTGCTCGATCACCTGCGCCAGCGCGGGGAAGATCGGGTTGCTCAGCTCCGGCGTGATCAGCCCGATCAGCCCGGCGCTGCGCTGGCGCAGCCGGGTCGGCCGCTCGTAGCCGAGCACGTCGAGCGCCGCCAGCACGGTCTGCCGGGTCGCGGCGGAGACGTTCGCCTTGCCGTTGAGCACGCGGGAGACGGTGGCTTCGCTGACCCCCGCCTGCGCCGCGATGTCTGAGAGTCGCGCCGTAGTCACGGGCCCAGAGCCTATTGCACCCACGTCAGACCGCCCACCAGCCGGTGCTGTCCGGAGCGAGCACCGTCTCGCCGCCGTCCACCACGAGTTCGGTCGAGGCGAGCAGCAGTCGACCGGGCGCCGCTATCCGCACGGGCTCGCCGGTGGTGTTCACGGTGCAGACGAAGGAGCCGCGGCGGAAGGCCAGGGCGCCCTCGGGGGCGTCCAGCCACTCGACCTCGGTACCGGCTCCCAGGTCGAGCTGCGCACGGCGGACGGCCAGCGCGCTGCGGTACAGCTCCAGGGTGGAGGTCGGGTCGCCGGTCTGCGCCTCGACGCTGAGTGCGGCCCACTCGGCCGGCTGCGGCAGCCAGGACGGCCCGCCCGCCACCGGACCGAAGCCGTACGGGGCCTCGGCGGCGGACCACGGGATCGGGACGCGGCAGCCGTCGCGGTAGCCGTCCTGGCCGGCCTGGCGGAAGAAGGACGGGTCCTGGCGGACCTCGTCCGGCAGGTCGGTGACGTCCGGCAGGCCGAGCTCCTCGCCCTGGTAGACGTAGGCGGAGCCGGGCAGCGCGAGCATCAGCAGGGTGGCGGCACGGGCCCTGCGCAGACCCAGCGAACGGTCACCGGGGGTGCGGATCTGGGTGCCGAGGCCCGGCTCGTTGGCGAAGCGGGTGGCGTGCCGGGTGACGTCGTGGTTGGACAGCACCCAGGTGGTGGGGGCGTCGACCGGGCGCATCGAGTCGAGCGACAGGTCGATCACCTCGCGCAGCGCGGTGGCGTCCCAATCGGTGCCCAGGTACTGGAAGTTGAAGGCCTGGTGCAGCTCGTCGGGGCGGACGTAGTTGGCGGTGCGCTGGACGGTCGGGGTCCAGGCCTCGGCGACGCCGATCCGCTGGCCCGGGTACTCGTCGAGGATCTTGCGCCAGCTGCGGTAGATCTCGTGCACGCCGTCCTGGTCGAAGAACGGCATGACGTCGTTGCCGAGCAGCTTGAGCTGGTCGGCGCCGCCGAGGTCGGGCAGGCCGGGGGCCTTGACCAGGCCGTGGGCGACATCGATGCGGAAGCCGTCCACGCCCATGTCGAGCCAGAACCGCAGGATCGAGCGGAACTCGTCGGCGACGGCCGGGTTCTCCCAGTTGAAGTCGGGCTGCTCGGGGGCGAACAGGTGCAGGTACCAGTCGCCGGGGGTGCCGTCCGGGTTCTCGGTGCGGGTCCAGGCCGGGCCGCCGAAGATGGACTCCCAGTCGTTGGGCGGCAGTTCGCCGTTCTCGCCCTTGCCGGGGCGGAAGTGGTAGCGGTCGCGCAGCGGGGACGCGGGGCCCTCGCGCAGGGCGCGCTGGAACCACTCGTGCTGGTCCGAGGAGTGGTTGGGCACGAGGTCGACGATGATCCGCAGGCCCAGCCCGTGGGCGTCCCGGATCAGGGCGTCGGCGTCCAGCAGGGTGCCGAACATGGGGTCCACCGCGCGGTAGTCGGCGACGTCGTAGCCCGCGTCCGCCTGCGGCGAGGCGTAGAACGGGGAGAGCCAGACGGCGTCCACGCCGAGGTCGCGCAGGTACGGCAGGCGGCTGCGGATGCCCGGCAGGTCGCCCATGCCGTCGCCGTTGGAGTCGGCGAAGCTGCGCGGGTACACCTGGTAGATGACCGCGTCCCGCCACCAGCCTCTGGACGCGCTGACGTTCGCCTCGTGAGCGGTGTCGGCGGCAGGCCGGGAGGTGTCGGCCAGGTTCTGGGTCATGGACGGTATCCCTTGGGGACTAGAGGAGCGGGGAGCGCTGTGTCTTCGAGGAGCGCAAAGGCCTCGCGAAGTGCGGGGACTTCGTGGAGCGTTACGACTTGGAGGCACCGGCGGTCAGGCCGGTGACCAGGTGACGCTGCACCAGGTAGAAGAAGGCCGCGGACGGGATCGCGATCAGCACCGCGGTGGCGGCCATCAGGTTCCACTGGGCGTCGTGCTCGCTGACGAAGCTCTGCAGGCCGACGGCCAGCGTGTACTTGTCGGAGCTGAGCATGAAGGTGGAGGCGAACGGCACCTCGGCCCAGTAGGTGAGGAAGGAGTAGAAGGCCGCGACCGCCAAGCCCGGGCGGGCGAGCGGCAGCACCAGCCGCCAGAAGGTGCCGAAGGGGCTGAGCCCGTCGACCCGGCCGGCCTCGTCGATCTCCACCGGGATGGTGTCGAAGTAGCCCTTCAGCAGCCAGGCGCAGTACGGCACGGTGGTGGTCGAGTAGACCAGGATCAGGCCGGCGTAGCTGTCCAGCAGGCCGAGCGCGGAGAGCATGGTGTACATCGGGACGATCAGCACCGCGATCGGGAACATCTGGGTGACCAGCAGCGACCACATCAGCGGCTTGTGCCCGGGGAACTTCATCCGGGACACGGCGTACCCGGCGGTGGCGGCGAGCATGACGCCGAACACGGTGGTGATACCGGCGACCAGCAGGGAGTTGCCGAACCAGGTGAAGAAGTCGGTGTCGCCCAGCACCTGCTGGTAGTTCGACAGCGTGAGCTTGCCGAAGATGTCGCCGGGGTGGAGGTAGTCGTTCTTGTCCGGCCCGAGCGAGACGAACAGGATCCACGCGACCGGGAACAGCGCGATCAGTCCGGCCAGGATCAGGACGCCGTGGGACAGCGCCTTGGCCAGCGGGCTGCTCTCGCCGCGCGGCCGGAACTTCGCCGGCCGGGCGGTCGGGGCCGCGGTCGCCGCGGCGGCGGGGCGTTCGGTGGTGGTGCTCATCGGGTTACCTGCCTTCGTGGGTCAACTGGGTCCGGGGCCTCAGCCGTTGGCCTGCTCGTTGCGGGCGAGCCAGCGCCGGTAGAAGGCGGTGAAGACGATCAGGATGGACAGCAGGATCACGCCGTACGCGGCGGACCCGGCGTAGTCCCGGGGGATCTGGCCGAAGCCGAGGCGGTAGGCCCAGGTGACCAGCAGCTGGGCGTCCGGGGCGCCGGAGCCGAAGAGCAGGAAGATGACGTTGAACTGGTTGAAGGTCCAGATCACGCCGAGCAGCACGACGGTGGAGGAGACGGTCCGCAGCCCGGGCATGGTGACGTAACGGAACTGCTGCCAGCGGGTGGCGCCGTCCATCTCGGCGGCCTCGTACAGCTCGGCCGGGATCGACTGCAGGCCGCCGAGCAGCGAGATCATCATGAACGGCACGCCGGCCCAGGTGTTCACCAGGATCGCGGCCGCCTTCTGCGCCCACGGGTCGGTGAGCCAGCCGGGCTCGGGCAGGTGGAGGGCGGAGAGCGCGGTGTTGACGACGCCGCCGTCGGAGAGCATCAGGCGCCAGGAGAAGACGGTGACGAAGGTCGGCACCGCCCAGGGCAGGATGAGCAGCATCCGGTAGACGGCGCGCCCGCGCAGCTTCTTGTTGAGCAGCAGGGCGAGGCCGAGGCCGAGGGTGTAGTGCAGGAAGACGCAGACGGCCGTCCAGGCGATGGTCCAGACGAAGTGCGACCAGAAGCGGTCGTACGAGCCGGGGCCCCACAGGATGTCGGCGTAGTTGTGGAAGCCGACGAAGTTGTAGCTGGCCGGGATCTCGTTGACGCCGATCTTGCGGGCGACGTTGAGGCTGTTGGCGTCGGTGAGGGTGAGCCAGATGCCTTGGACGAGCGGGTAGAGCACCAGCACGCCGAGCACCAGTACGACCGGGGCGATCATCGCGTAGGCGTACCAGTGCTTGGCGTAGGAGCGCTTGAGGCGTTCCAGCAGGCCCGGACGCTGATCGCGCTCCCGGCTTCCCTTGCCGGTGGCGCCCTGCACGGCGACTGACATCGTTTGCACCTTCTCGGGGGATTCTCGGGGGAGCCGACGGCCCGGCCTGCCGTACGGTCGGCAGGCCGGGCGCGGGGACTACTTGGCGAAGCCCGGCAGGAGCTTGGCGTAGTCGGTGGCGACGGTGTTCAGCGCGTCCTGGGTGCTGGTGCCCTGAAGGGACTTGCCCAGGTTCTCGCCGAGCGAGGCGAACAGCGAGCTGTACTCGGGCAGTTCGGGGCGCGGCTTGGCGCTGCTCAGGATGCCCTGGAAGCCGGCGATGCCCGGGTCGGCCTTGACGTCGGCGGTGAAGGCGTCGGAGCGGGTCGGCAGGGTGGAGTTCTTCTGCGCGATGAAGGCCTGGCTCTCGGCCGAGGTCATGAAGGCGGCGAACTTCTCGGCGGCGGCCTTGTGGGCCTTGTCCGCACCGGCGTAGACGGAGATGTTGTGGCCGCCGGTGGGGGCGCCGGCCTTGCCGCTGGAGCCGGCCGGGACGGCGGCGATGCCGAGGTTGTTCTTGTCGGCGAAGGCGGAGCCCTTGTAGATGTTGGTGATCTCCCAGGGGCCCTGGATGATCGCCGCGACCTTGCCGCTGTTGAAGGCGTCCATCATGTGCGCGTAGGCGTCGGTGGTGACGTCGGCCTTGGCCATGCCGGGCGCGGTGAACATCGACTTGTAGGTCTCGACGGCCTTGACGGCCTCCGGCGAGGTGACGGTGATCTTCTTGCCGGCGGCGTCGACGGTGTCGGTGCCCTCGCCGAACAGGAACGGCATCGCGTAGTAGCCGTCCGCGGCCTTCAGCCAGAAGCCGTCCACGCCGGCCTTGTCCTTGACGGCGGCGGCGTCGGCCTTGAGCTCGTCCCAGGTCTTCGGCGCCCCGGTGATGCCGGCCTTGGTGAACAGCTCCTTGTTGTAGAGCAGGCCCAGGGTGTCGGTCACCAGCGGCACGCCGTACAGCTTGCCGTCGTACTTGGCCTGCTGGATCAGGCTGGGCTGGAAGGTGGAGGTGTCGCCGGCGGCCGGGGTGCCGTCCAGCGGCTCCAGGAAGCCGGCCTTGGCGAAGGCGGCGGTCCAGCCGACCTCGGAGCGGAACACGTCCGGCGCGCCCTTGGCCCCCATGGCGGTCTGCAGCTTGTTCTGCGCCTGGTCGAACGGCACGTTGACGAAGTTGACCTTGATGTTCGGGTTGGCGGCCTCGAACTTCTTGGCCAGCTCCTGGTAGTTCGGAGCCTCGTTGGTGGCGTTGGAGGTGTCCCAGTACGTGATGGTGACGGGGCCGTCGGCCTTGCCGTCCGAACCGGAGCCGCCACTGCTGCCACAGGCAGCCATCGAGACCGCGAGGGCCACAACGAGGGCAGAGGCCGCGATGCCACGCCGCATGAGAACTCCTTGGGAGGGTGGGGGTGCCCGAGATGTTCGGAGACAGGCGCATAATGGCTGCCTCGTGCCGACCGCACCTTTGCTGCCGACGGGCTCGGGAAGGAAGTTAACAGCGGCGCAAGAGGGACGGAAAGTCCTTGCAGCAAGTTTCTGCAAGAAACGCCGATCGTTACATCCACGTGTCCTGGACGTGGCCGCACGGTAGTCGACAGTGCGAAGCAATGTCAGAGTTCGTCCGTTTCACCCCGCTACGGCCTGGCCGACGGAACCACCGTGCGTGGCCGAAGGGCGCTTGCAGCAGACTGGACGCATGCGCATCAGAGCCGTCACCGAGGACGAACTGCCACTGCTGAGCGAGCTGGAGCGCGCCGCCGGAGCCCCCTTCGCCGCGATCGGGATGCCGGAGGTCGCCGAGGACGAGCCCCCGGCCCCGGAGGAGCTGGCGTACTACCTGGAACACGGCGTCGCCCTGGTCGCGCAGGCCCCCGACGGGACGATCGCCGGCTACCTGCTGGCCGAGCCAGTGGACGGCGCCCTGCACATCGAGCAGGTGTCGGTCCACCCCGACCACGCCCGCCGGGGCATCGGCCGGGCCCTGATCGACCACCTCGCCGGGCACGAGGGCGCCGACGCCCCCGCGCTCACCCTGACCACCTTCGCGGACGTCCCCTGGAACGCCCCCTACTACGCCCGCTGTGGCTTCCGCCCACTGGCCGACGCGGAGCTGACTCCGGGCCTGCGCGAGATCCGCCGCAAGGAGGCCGAGCACGGCTTGGACCGCTGGCCCCGGCTCTGCATGCGCCGGGACCTGAGCCGCGGCCGGAACGCCTAGTTGGTCCCCAGCCGCAGCACCGTGGTCGAGCGGAACTCCTCCCCCGGCCGCAGCACGGTGCTCGGGAAGGCCGGGTGGTGCGGGGAGTCCGGGAAGTGCTGGGTCTCCAGCGCGATCCCGGCGAACGGTCCGTACGGGACCCCGCTCGCGCCGGTGACCGCGCCCTGGAACTTGTTCGCCGTGTAGACCTGGATGCCCGGCTCGGTGGTCAGCACCTCCAGGGTACGGCCGCTGACCGGGTCCTCCAGCAGCGCGGCGCGCGCCGGGCTGCCGTCCGCCGGCCGGGCCCGCAGCACCCAGTTGTGGTCGTAGCCGCCGGGCCCGGCCAGCTGCGGGTGCTCGTCGTGCACCGACTTGCCGATCGGCGTGGCCACGGTGAAGTCGAAGGGCGTGCCGGCCACCGGCTCGGTCCGCCCGTACGGGATCTGCCGCTCGTCGGCCGGGGTGTACTCGTCGGCGTCCAGGGTGAGCAGGTGGCCCAGGACGTCGCCGTTGCCCTCACCCGCGAGGTTGACATAGGCGTGGTTGGTCAGGTTGACGACCGTCGGCTTGCTGGTCACCGCGTGGTACGCGATCATCAGCTCGCCGCCCGCCTCCGGGGTGCTGGACAGGGTGTAGGAGACGGTGACGTCCAGCGCGCCCGGGAAGCCCTGGTCGCCGTCCGGGCTGTGCAGCCGCAGCCGCACCCCGCCCTCGATCGGCTCGGCCGCCCACATCCGCTGGGCGAAGCCGTCCGGCCCGCCGTGGAGGGTGAGCCCGCCGCCGGTCGAGGCGAGCGGGTACTCCTCGCCGTCGATGGTGACCTCGGAGCGGTCGATCCGGTTGGCGTACCGGCCCACCACCGTGCCGTAGTGCCGGGCCGGGCCCAGGATCTGCGCCAACTGATCAGTGGACAGCAGTAGTTGGGCGCTGCGGCCGGTGCGGTCCGGCGCGCTCAGGGTGTGCAGGGTGGCGCCGAGGGTGAGCACGCTGGCCTCGTACGGGCCGGCGGTGAGCGTCCAGCGCTGGATCGCGGCGCCCGCACCCGAGGGGTCGAGGGGAACGCGTCGCACACCGGTGGCCTCGCTCGCCATGCCTGCTCCTCACTGGCGACGGCGCCGCCGCCTCCGCCCGGTTCCGGGTCCGTCCATCCGTCAGGAGGCGCTGCCGCAGCCCCCGTGGTGTCAGTCAGCCTAGCGAGGACGACGGCGGCGGGGGCACTCCCACGCCTCCGCGCGCCGCCCGGGCGCCACCCGGCCGCCGCCCTCGCCCGGACCGCCGTTACTCCCCCTGTTCCTCGCGCGGCTCGGCCGGCAACCCGAGCGCCGAGGCGAGGCCGTCCGGCCCGCTGCCCGCCTTGCGGTAGACCGCGGCCAGCCGCCGGTTGACCAGGCTCAGCTGCACCCCCAGCTCATCGGCGATCCGCTGCGGCGGCACGCCCCGCGCGGCGCGCTTGGCGACGTCCCACTCGGGTCCGCTGAGCGTCTCCCGGAAGTCACGCTTCTCCAGCCGGTTGGGCCGCA
Organism: Kitasatospora sp. NPDC048296; assembly: GCF_043201815.1. Lineage (NCBI taxonomy): Bacteria > Bacillati > Actinomycetota > Actinomycetes > Kitasatosporales > Streptomycetaceae > Kitasatospora > Kitasatospora sp. NPDC048296. The sequence continues at coordinate 100,107 of NZ_JBICZB010000016.1, read as the reverse complement.
GGCCGTAGTTGGCCAGCTCCCGCCGGGCCTGGTCGACCAGCTTCTCCGCCGAGCAGTGCTGGGCCAGCTCGATGCCCTGGTACAGGTACTCCTGGGCGTCCTCCAGCCGACCGACCCGGCGCAGCGCCGCACCCAGGTCGACCAACGCGACGGCGTGCTCGTACCCCGCCGGGGACTGCCCGAGGTGCTCGACGGCCTGCTCCAGCAGTTCGACCGCCTGCTCGCCGTTCTCGACCTGCGCCTGCAGCCGCAGCGCGCTGCCGATCGCCGAGGCGGTACCGAAGGCGCGCGCGTCCCGGACGGCCTTCTGGGCGTAGCCGCGGGCGCGCTCGGGCTCGTCGTCCGCGATCGCGATGGCCAGGTGCCCGGCCCAGGGCGCCCAGACGGTGTTGTGCCAGCCGCGGATCTCCAGCTGGGCGCCGGCCTCGGTGAGCGCGGCGGCCGCGCCCGCGTGGCGCTTCATCGCGATCAGCAGCTTGCCGTACAACGAGGCCGCGTCCGGCAGCACCATGGCGGTGGCGTGGTACGGCGGGTGGAAGCCGAACTCGTTGGCCAGCGTCCAGGCCTCGTCGACCCGGCCGCGGGCGATCAGGGTGTCCACCAGCACGCCCACCGCGTCCCAGGCCAGCGGCAGCTTCTGGCCGACCCGCTCGGAGATGCGGTACGCCCGGCGCAGGAAGTCCTCGGCCTCGGCGAGCAGGCCGCGACGGAAGCGGGCCAGCCCCATCAGGAAGTACGCGAAGCCCCGGTGGGCGCCGCTCCAACCGGCCACCTCGAACTGGATGATGGCGTCCGCGAAAAGCCGCTCGGCCTGGGCGATGCGGTCGTTGTAGATGTAGGTGAGGCCGAGCATCGAGGGCAGTTCGAAGCCCCAGGTGGTGTCGGTCCAGCCCAGGCCCTTGGGCAGCCGGCCGCCGTCGAGGACCTCGTCGGCGAGCGCGAGCGCCTCGGCGGAGGACTCGCCGCGCAGGGTCAGGTCCCAGGCGCGCATGGCGAGCACCGCCCGGTCGGCGGCCTCGCGGCCGGGCAGGCTCCGGCACATCTCACCCAGCCGGGCGGAGCGGCCGGGGCCGTCCTCCTCGGACTTGCGGAACGCGTGCCACATGAACGAGGCGGCCTGGAGCCGCTGCCGCCCGGCCGGCTCGACGGTCTGCTCGGCCGCCTCCTGGCAGACCAGCGCGGCCTGGCCCAGCTCGCCGCTGTGGGCGAGCACCTCGGAGAGCCGGAAGGTGGCGTCCACCCGCAGGTCCGGGCGCAGCGGCCCTTCGTCGGGGTCGAGGGCGAGCTTGAGCTGGTTGACGGTGGCGCCCGGGTCGGTGAGCAGTGCGGAGCAGCCGAGTTCGTACAGCACCTCGGCCTTGATGTCGTCGGCGGGCGGCTCGTTGAGCGCGCGGTGCAGGCAGCGCTGGGCGGCCTCGGGGGCACCGATCAGCTGGTGTTCGACGGCCGCGCGGCGCAGCTTCTTGACGATCCGGTCGTCGCCCTCGCCGGAGTGGGTCTCGACCAGGTGGCGGGAGGCGGCGAGCAGGCCGAGTCCGGCGTTCTCGATCTCGGCGGCGGCGATGCCGTGCATGCCGAGGCGGGTGGCCTCCGGCATGGTGTTGTAGATGGAGCTGGCGATCAGCGGGTGGACGAACTCCAGGTTCCCGTTGGGGGCCTGGGTGAGCACGCGCTGCTTGCGCAGCTGCTTGATGGAGTCGCGGGCGCCCTCGGTGCTCTGGGTGGAGATCCGGGTGGCGAGGTCGATCCGGATGTCGGTGCCCAGCATGGCGCAGGCCCAGGCGAAGCGCAGGGTGCTGGCGCCGAGCCGGTCCAGCCAGCTCTTGAGGGTCATCCCGGTGGCGTCGACGGCGAGTTCGCGCAGCTGCCGGGAGTTTTCCTCGACCGGTTCGAGTTCCTGCTCACGGACCTGGTCGAGCAGGCGGCCGGCCTCGAAGGGGTTGCCGTTGACGACGTTCCAGAACTCGTAGCAGAAGGCGTCCTCGGCCTTGTCCCCGAGTTCGGCGCGGATCATGTCGGTGACGGAGCTCAGGGTGAGTCGGTTGAGCTCGTGCTTGCGGGCCTTGAGTCCGAGGGTGTCCCGGCGGAGGTCCTGGGTCTCGTTGGGCCAGTCGTTCTCGTCCTCGCGGAAGGCGAAGACGAGCAGTACGGGCAGTTCGCCGGAGCGGACGGCGAACTTGGCGAGCCAGGAGAGGGATTCGGCGTCGGACCAGTGCAGGTCGTCGACGATCATCACCATCGGCGCACGGCGCGGTGCGAGCTGGGTCAGCACGTAGTCGAGGCCGTCGCGCACGCCCTGCGGGTCGAGGCGGCGGGCTCCCGCCTTGGGCTGCCTGAGGCCCATGGCCGGTCCGACGACCTCCTCCCAAGTGCCCATGACCTGACGGAACTCGTCCGCGCTCAGATCGCTGAGCACGGGCTGGAGCAGCTGGCGCAGCACGTGGTACGGCTCCTTGAACTGCCGTTCGCCGCCTCGGGCGAACAGCACGGAGGTGCCCTCGCGGAGCTTGGCGATCCGTCGGACCTCGTGCAGCAGACTGGTCTTGCCGATGCCGGGGCGGCCGGAGAAGGTGAGCAGGTCGCCGATCTCGGTGCCGCCCGCGGCGAACTCGCGGCAGAGCCGGTCGATGGCCGTCTCCACCGAGCGCACTTCGGCGTCGCGGTCGCGCAGCCTGACCCGGGGTGCGGCGCTGTCGCCGTCCCCGTCGGAACCGGTTCCCGTCCGAAGTTCGTTGCTCTGCTCGGTCACCGTCGCGCCTCCGCCTCACCCGCCAACGGCGCGGCTCGACCACTGTCCGGGGGAGCCGCTCCATCACTGTTCGTGCAGCCGAGGTTAGCGCCGTGTGCGGCTCGCCGTGCGTCATTCGCGCAGGCTGGGGCGGACGGTGAGGGTTTGGGAGACTTGCCAAGGGCAATTGCCCTATATCTCTAACGTCCGATCATTACATCAGATACCCTACGGCCCGCGAGGCGCAGATGATCTTGCACAGCGACCCTCACTGCTCGCGCCCCGCCTCGCCAACTCCCCCCACGGACAATGATCGAACCACAAGCGCCCCCACCCTCCGTTGCACCGGGAGTCCGATGTCTGACGACACCTCACTTCAGATTCCGTTCCCGTACCGCCGCAGTCCGCACGGCTCGTACGCCACCAAGCTGCACAGCGACTGGCTGATCCGCCACCCACTGCTACCCGAGGCCGACCACCCCGGCTACGCGCACTGGGAGGTGGTCGACCTCGCCGCGCTCGGCTACCCGGACGCCGGCCCGGACGAACTCGCCCTGGCGGCTGACCTGATGGGCTTCTACTTCCTCTTCGACGACCAGTTCGACGGCCCGCTCGGCCGCCGCCCCACCGAGGTCGCCCCGATCTGCGAACGCCTGATCGCCGTCCTGCACGGCGCCCGCCCCGATCCGGACTCCGCGGTCGAGACCGCCTTCGCCGACCTGTGGAGCCGCAGCGTGTGCGGCATGCCCGCCCGCTGGCAGGCCCGCGCGGCCTACAACTGGGAGTACTACTTCGCCAGTCACCCGGCCGAGGCGGCGGGCCGGATCTCCGCCCGGCCGCCGGACCGGGACGGCTACCTCGAACTCAGACGCGGCACCGCGGCGATGGAGACCATCTTCGACATGGTCGAGCGGCTCGGCCAGTTCGAGGTCCCCGCCGCCGTCCTGCATCACCCGGTGCTGCGTCAACTCCGCCAGCTGGCAGCCGACATACCCTCGCTCAGCAACGACGTGCGCTCCTTCCCGCTGGAGGCGCCGCGCGGGGACGTCAACAACCTGGTCATGATCGTCCAGCGCGAGCGCCACTGCTCGGCCGAGGAGGCCTGCTCGGCGGTCATGGCGGAGGCGCAGCTGATGGTCGATCGCTGCGCCGAGCTGCACGAGCGGCTGGCGGACGTCTACCGGGAGTTGGGCCTGTCCCGGATCGAGTGCGCGATCGCCCAGCGGTACGCGGACGGGCTGGTCACCTGGCTGGCCGGCTATCTGAGCTGGGAGGCCCGCACCGGCCGGTACCACGCGGTCTGAGGCACGTCGGGGGCGTGCGCGTCACCGAACGCGCCCTCCGCGCGCCCGGGTCGGGAACATCCGGATCGCGCACCGTCCGTACGATCCTCCGTACGGACCGTAGCCGCACCGTGCGCTCGGCGGCTATCGTGCTCGACGGCGGGCGCCCCCGGCGGGGCGCCGGCCCAACTGCGCGTCCACACCCTCCCGCCGGACCGCCCGCTGACCGGGTGGTCCGGCGCGCCGCCCACGGCCCGATCGGCGCCGGGCGGCGCCCGCCCAACGTCGCGAGGAGACAGAGATCATGACGGTCTACCAGCCCCCCGGCACGCCCGGCAGCATCGTCGCCTTCCGCTCCCGGTACGAGCACTGGATCAACGGCGGATGGACGCCCCCGGCGCGCGGCGAGTACTTCGGCGACCCGACCCCGGTCACCGGCGAGGTGTTCACCGAGGTGGCCCGAGGCACCGCCGAGGACATCGAGGCCGCCCTCGACGCGGCCCACGCCGCCGCCCCGGCCTGGGGCCGCACCTCCGCCGCCGAGCGGGCGCAGGTGCTGCTGCGGATCGCCGACCGGATGGAGGCCAACCTCGAAAAGCTGGCCGTCGCGGAGAGCTGGGAGAACGGCAAGCCGGTGCGCGAGACGCTGGCCGCCGACCTCCCGCTCGCCGTCGACCACCTGCGCTACTTCGCCGGTGCACTGCGGGCTCAGGAGGGCAGCCTCTCCCAGCTGGACGAGGACACCGTGGCGTACCACTTCCACGAGCCGCTGGGCGTGGTCGGCCAGATCATCCCGTGGAACTTCCCGATCCTGATGGCGATCTGGAAGCTGGCCCCGGCCCTGGCGGCCGGTAACGCGGTGGTGCTCAAGCCCGCCGAGCAGACCCCGGCCTCGGTGCTGCTGCTGGCCGAGCTGACCGCCGACCTGCTGCCGCCCGGCGTGGTCAACATCGTCACCGGCTTCGGCGAGGAGGCCGGCGCCCCGCTCGCCGCCAGCAAGCGGGTGCGCAAGCTCGCCTTCACCGGCGAGACCAGCACCGGCCGGCTGATCTCCCGCTCCGCCGCCGACAACCTGATCCCGGTCACCCTGGAGCTCGGCGGCAAGAGCCCCAACCTGTTCTTCGCGGACGTCGCCGCCGCCGACGACGCCTTCTACGACAAGGCCGTCGAGGGCTTCGCGATGTTCGCCCTCAACCAGGGCGAGGTCTGCACCTGCCCCAGCCGCGCGCTGATCGAAGCCCCGGTCTACGAGCGGCTGCTCGGCGACGGCCTGGCGCGGGTGCGCGCGATGCGCCAGGGCAACCCGCTGGACACCGACACCCAGATCGGTGCGCAGGCCAGCGTCGAGCAGCTGAAGAAGATCCTGTCGTACTTCGAGATCGGCCTGGCCGAGGGCGCCAAGGTCCTGGTCGGCGGCGAGCGCGCCGACCTCGGCGGCTCGCTGGCCGGCGGGTACTACGTGACGCCGACCGTCTTCGAGGGCGTCAACAGCATGCGGGTCTTCCAGGAGGAGATCTTCGGCCCGGTCGTCTCGGTCACCCGCTTCGACGGCTTCGACGAGGCCGTGGCGCTCGCCAACGACACCCAGTACGGCCTCGGCGCGGGCGTGTGGACGCGCAACATCAACACCGCCCACCGGGCCGGACGCGCCATCCAGGCGGGCCGGGTCTGGACGAACTGCTACCACGCCTACCCCGCGCACGCGGCCTTCGGCGGATACAAGAACTCCGGCATCGGCCGGGAGAACCACAAGGCGCTGCTGGAGCACTACCAGCAGACCAAGAACCTGCTGGTCAGCTACTCCCCCGACGCGGTCGGCTTCTTCTAGGCCGGGCCCGTCGGACAAGAGTGGAGCGGGAGTCCCGGTCCGGGACTCCCGCTCCACCGCCACTCCCCGTGGCGGGCCTGTCGGGGCAAATCGCCCTGTTTCAGGATCTAAGCACATGAATCCGCTGATTTTGCCGACGCGCCGCCGACATGCCCGGACGCCCCGCGCGAACGCCGTAGACAGGACTCCCCAGTCCGCTCGTTCCCGTTGGGAGTCCCGGCAGATGACCATCGCCCCCGCCAAGCTCACCGACCCCGCCGTCCGCGCCTTCGTCACCGCGGTCAACGCGGGCGACCGCGACGCCTTCTTCGCCCTGCTCACCCCGGACGCGACCATGTCCGACGACGGCTCCGAGCGCAGTCTGGCGGACTGGGCCGACCGGGAGATCTTCGGCCCGAACGGCCGGATGGACGTCCAGAGCGAGTCCACCGGCGGCCACGCGCTGATCGCCGAGTTCACCAACGACACCTGGGGCGTGATGCGCACCACCTGGCGCTTCACGGTCGAGGGCGGGAAGATCAGCCGCTTCGACACCGGCCAGGCGTAGCCGACCGCCTCAGGACAGCCCCAGGCACCCCCGCACCGCGCGGATCAGGTTGCGCGAACGGACGTCCCCGGTGACGCCCGGCTGCATGCCGTTGGTGACGTACCCGAAGCCCAGCCCGAGGTCCGGGTCGGCGAAACCCAGCGAGCCGCCCCGGCCCGGGTGGCCGAAGCTCGCCGGGGAGGCCATCGGCGCGGTCGGGCCGTGCCGCCAGAAGCCGAGGCCGAAGGTGGAGTTGACGATCAGCACCCGGTCCGGGCCGTTCACCACCGGCCCGACCGCGCGGGCCAGCACCTCCGGGCCGAGCAGCGGCGGCAGCAGTTCGCCGGAGCCGTCCGGGCGGTCCGCCGCACCGATCAGCGCCGCGTAGAACCGGGCCAGCGAACGGGCGGTGCCGATGCCGCCCGCGCCGGGGATCTCGGCGGCCTGCACCGCCGGGTCGTTCATGTTCACCCCGGGCAGCACCGAGGCGAAGGAGCGGGCGGTCAGCGAGGTCGGGTCCTGGTAGGCGTCCCGGACGGACTGCTTGGGCCGCAGCCGCAGCCCGCTCGGGCCGGTCCGGGCCGCCTCCGGGGCGGGCAGGTCGACCAGCTTGCCGACCCGGGGCGCGGCGCCGGCCGGCAGCCCGATCCACAGGTCCAGTCCGAGCGGCCGGGCGATCTCCTCGGCGAAGTACTGTCCGATCGTCCGACCGCTCACCCGCCGCACCACCTCGCCGACCAGCCAGCCGAAGGTGTACGGGTGGTAGCCGTGCGCGGTGCCCGGCTCCCAGGCGGGCGCCTGCGCCGCGACGGCGGCGACCGCGCGCTCCCAGGTCAGCACGTCCTCCAGGCGCAGCGGCACGTCCAGCGCGGGCACCCCGACCTGGTGCGACAGCAGCCAGCGCACCGGCGCCTCGCCCTTGCCGGCCGCCGCGAACTCCGGCCAGTACGAGGCCGTCGGCGCGTCCAGGTCGAGCAGGCCCCGCTCGGCCAGCAGCAGCGCGGTGGTCGCGGTCAGACCCTTGGTGACCGAACGCAGCACCTGGGCGGTGTCCGCCGTCCACGGCACCGCGGGCGCGGGCCGCCCGCCGACCTCGGGCCGGGCGTCACCGCCCCACAGATCGACCACCTTGCGGCCGCGCAGGTACAGCGCGAAGGCCGCGCCGAGCTCGCCGTACTCGGCGAAGTTCCGCGCGAAGACCGCCCGTACGGGCTCGAACCCTTCGGCCGTCTCGCCCCAGATCTCCACCACCGCGCGCCGCCCTCGGTCTGTCCGGATCCGGCCTGTCCGGATCCGCCTATTCGATCGATCCCGCGTTCGAAGCGGGCCCCGAAACCCTAACCTGTCGGACATGACCAACCCTGCCGAAGAGCTGCTGGACGTCGTCGACGAGCACGACCGGATCATCGGGACCGCACTGCGCGGGGAGGTGTACCGGCAGGGGCTCATCCACCGCTGCGTCTTCATCCTGGTCCGCGACCCGGCCGGCCGGATCTTCGTCCACCGCCGCACCGACACCAAGCTCTTCGCCCCCGGCGCGTACGACATGTTCGTCGGCGGCGTGGTCGGCTCCGGCGAGACCTACGCCGAGGCCGCCGTCCGCGAGGCCGAGGAGGAGCTCGGCGTCCACGGCATCACGCCGCGCCCGCTGTTCAAGTTCCTCTTCCGGGAGCCCGACGGCGGCAAGCTCTCCTGGTGGTGCGACATGTACGAGGCCGAGTGGGACGGTCCGGTCTCCCCGCAGGAGTCCGAGGTCGCCTGGCACGCCTGGCTCACCCCCGACGAGCTGGCCGAGCGCCTGACCCGCGACACCTTCGTCACCGACGGCCGCGAGGCCTACCGCCGCTACCTGGAGCTCCGTGCCGCCTAGGGCCTGTCCCTTGAGTCCTCGCCGGGCCCAGGAGACAGGCCCAAGGGGGCGTCTTGCGACCGCCGGATAGGGTGACGCGCATGGCCTCCCGTACGCCGTCACCGACGGCCGACCGCGCAGCACGGACCGCCGCCGCACCCGGCCGGGGGGCGGCGGGTGAGCGGCCGCGCCGCCGGCTGAGCGTGGACGAGCGGCGGGAGCAGCTGATCGCGGTGGCGCTGGAGCTGTTCAGCCGGCGTCCGCCGGAGGAGGTGTCGATCGACGACATCGCCGCCGCCGCGGGTGCCTCCCGGCCGCTGGTGTACCACTACTTCCCCGGCAAGCAGGCGCTGTACGAGGCCTCGCTGCGCCGGGCCGGACGGGAGCTGTCGGCGCGCTTCGAGGAGCCCATGGAGGGGCCGCTGTCGGATCGGCTGTACCGGGTGATGGGTCGCTACCTCGACTTCGTGCAGAGCCACGGGCCCGGCTTCGCCGCGCTGCTGCGGGGCGGCTCGGTGGCGGCCAGCGCGGGCACCTCCGCGGTGATCGACGACGTCCGCCGGGCCGCGCACGACCAGATCCTGGCCCACCTGGCGATCCCCGCGCCGAGCCCCGGGCTGCGGTTGACCGTCCGGGCCTGGATCGCCAACGCCGAGATCACCTCGCTGGAGTGGCTGGCCGACCGCTCGGTGCCGCTGGAGGAGCTGCAACTGCACCTGGTGCAGGAGTTCGTCGCCTCACTGACCCTCACCGCGGCCCGGGAGCCGGCCCTCGCCACCGAACTGGCCTCCTTCTTCGCCGACGAGCGCCCCGACGGGCCGAGCGGCCGCCTGGTCCAGGACCTCGCCGCGCTGTTCACCGTCCCCGGCATCCTCGACGCGGTCACCGCACTGGCCACCGGAGCGCCGGCCCCGGCGGGTCCAGCCTCCGCAGGCCCGGCCCCCGCAGGTCAGGCCTCCGCAGGTCAGGCCTCTGCGGCTCCGGCCTCCGCGCCGGTGGACGAACAGTCCGCGCAGGCCACGGCGGGCTCCGCCGACACCGCCGACGAATGATCATCCGGTGATCCTGCGGTTCGGTGACGACGGTGGGCTCTGATAGGAATGGGCAGGGATCTGACGGCACGCCGCCCGAGCGGGCCCGATCCCACCCGAAACCACCGACGGCAGACGGAGCAGAGCGGGGGGCTCACCAGTTGACCCAGGACGTCCAGTTCAGCGCGGAGGCCAACCCCTTCGCGGCAGCCGAGCAGGTTCTCTCGACCCTCGGCACGCTCACCGACGCCCTCTTCGACGAGCACACCTCGCGCCACCCAGTGGCCTCGCTGAGCGCCCTGCGATCGGCCGGGCACCCCGCCGCAGAGGCACTGTTCGGTCTTCCGCTGGCGCCCAACGGGCCGGTGCACGCGGCGCTCGACGGGCTCGGCACGGTGATCACCGTCGGGACGGCCCGCCCGGGCACCGGCGCCCCGGTCGCCGACCGGGTGACGACCGCGCTGCACAACCGCTACGGCGGCGGGGTGGTCCGCGGCGCCATCGCCGACCGGGGTACCACCTCGGCCGCGCTGTTCCAGCTGCCGGTCACCGGTGAGTTCGCCGATGCCAAGCTGCGCCCGCCGTTCGCCCGGGCGCTGGCCGCGCTGGCGGCCGGGCAGCAGACCCGGCAGCCGGTCGAACTGGCCACGGGCGCGGGCGCCGAGGTCCGCCTGGTCGTCCCGCCGGGCTTCCACCCGCTGACCTCCCCCGGCGGGCCCGCCGGGGTCTCGGCCCGTACGGTGCCCGCGCCGCCGGACGGCGGCGACGGTACCGACCGGGTCGCCGCGGCGGCGGCCGCCGAGCTGACCGGGCATCTGGCCGAGGTGGCCGAGGAACTGTTCAGCGCCACCGGACCGGAGCCGCGCCGCGACTTCGCGGTGATCTCCGCGACCCTGGCCGACCTGATCCAGGACGCGGGCGTCTGCTACGCGGGCCTGTGCGCGCTGGAACTGGACGGACGCGCTTCGGACGCCGCCCTGGTCGTCTCGCTCGCCCGGCACCCGCTGCCGATCACCGCGCTCGCCACCGAACTGGCCACCGTACGGCGGCACGCCGAGGTGTGGACGGTGCTGCTGCCGGCCGGACCGGCCGCCGTCCTGGTCGAGGGGCGGACCGTGCCGGTGCCCGGACCGCTGGCCGCCGACGGGCAACGGCGCTGGGTGGTCACCTCGGTCGTCCAGGCCTTCGTCCCGCTGCCGGACGGCGGGACGGTGTTGTGCGCCCAGTTGTCCACGGCGCGGCCGGAGGACTGGGAGCTGTACACGGAGGCGTTCGCGGAGCTGCTGAAGAGCATCCAGTTCGGCTGGGACGGCACGCAGGTCGGGGCGGCTGCCGCGCCCGCTCCGGCCGTGTCGGCGTCCCCGCCCGCCGTTCCGGTGGCCCCGCCGACTGCCGCTCCCACGCTGGAACAGTCGGCGGAGGAGGCCGCGGAGTCGGTGGAGTCGGTGGAGAAGCCGGTGCACCTGCGCGGCACTCCGGTGCGCATTCCGCCCGCGGACTTCAACCCCTTCGCCCCGGTGGCGGAGGAGCCGCCGGCCGAGGTCTCTGCGACGGCCACGGCCACGGCCGCTGCGGCGGACGACGAACGGCCGAAGGGCACGCCGGTGATGATCCCGCCGCCGGACTTCGATCCCTTCGGCATGATGGGCTTCACCAACGAACCCACGGCCGAGCCGGCCGCGCAGCCGGGTGGGGGTACCGCGGCTCCCGACCCGTTCGGCACGACGATCGCCTCCGAGCAGAAGGCCGACCCGTTCGGCACCACCGTCGCCGCGCAGGGCCCGGCCGTCCCGCCGCCGCCCGCGGCCCCGCCGACCATCCCGGCCCAGGCCGAGCCTGCGACGGGCACCCCGACGGCGGACGAGGCGTCGGGTCCACGCAAGGGCACCCCGGTGATGATCCCGCCGCCGGACTTCGATCCCTTCGGCATGATGGGCTTCACCAACGAACCCACGGCCGAGCCCGAGGCGGAAGCGAAGGCCGACGCGGCGCCGGAGCACCGGCCGTTCGGCTGACGGGCGGGCAGCCAACAGGCCGCGGTCGGCGACAGACAACGGCTGACAGATTTCAGATTTCAGCGAACGAAATCTGAAATCTGTTAGCTGTCAGCTGTCAGTGGTCAGCCGCTACTTGTTTCCGCTCCCGCCCCCGGTTTCGTTCCCGCCATCGCTCCCGGCCCGCCGCGCCTCGATCAGCGCCGCCACTCCGTCCAGCATCCGCGCCAGTCCGAACGCGAACAGCGCGTCCAGGCTCATGTCGATCTCCGGCCCCCGGTTCAGCGCGTCGAACATCGGGAAGCGCTCCGGATCGGACATCAGCCGGTCGTGGTCCTCGCCGGCCAGCCGGTCCATCCACTCGTCCGCGGACATCCCGCTGTCCTGCTCGGCCTGCGCCTCCCGCTCGAAGTGGACGGCCAGCCCGCAGGTGAAGGCCGCCAGCGAGACGGAGGCCTGGGCCATCTCCTCCCCGCTCAACCCCAGCCCGGCCAGTGCGGCCATCGACCGCTCGGTGTGCAGCGCCGCGTCCGGTGCGAGCACCGGCCGGGTGAAGGACATCGTGGACGCCAGCCACGGGTGCCGCCGATAGATCCGCCACTGCAGCCGCGCGACCTCCTCCAGCCCCGCCCGCCAACCCGGCGCCGATGAGTCGGGCAGCGGCTGCTCCCCGAAGACGGTGTCCAACATCAGCCGCAACAGCTCGTCCTTGCCGGGCACATGGCGGTAGAGCGACATGGTCGCGACGCCCAGTTCGGTGGCGACCCGGCGCATCGACAGCGCCGTGAGCCCCTCCGTGTCGGCCACTCGGACCGCCATCGCGACGACCCGCTCCCGGGTCAGGTCCCGCTCCCCACCCCGAGCCCGCCGAGCCACCGACGCACCCGACGCCCCCGACCCACCCGCGCCGCCTGGCGCCACACCTGCCGGCCCACCCGAAGCCCGCCCGGCCTCCCGAACCTCCGCAGGAACCGCAGGTGCGGCAGCCACAGGAGCCGTCACCACCGTCCCCACCCCCGGAACGGCCCGGACCAGCCCCTCCTCCCGCAGCCGGTTGAGCACCTTGGTCGCGGTGGCCATCGCCACCCCCCACTCCTGGGTGATCCGCCGAGTGGACGGCACCCGGGCCCCGGGCTTCAACTCCCCCGCCGCGATCCTCCGCCGTAGCTCGGCCGTGATCCGCTCCGAGGGCGTCCCGCTCTCCACCACAACCACCACCGCCCGCTCGACCACCGCACTAGTGCACCGCAGTCGCACACGCTAGCAGCCGACCAACGGCTCCCTACGGAGCCCAATCGACACGGGCCTCTTGCCAGTTGACGGTCACCGCGGACAACGGCCGCCCCCGGATGCCCGGTTCGTCTCAGCCGCCCCGCCGCGCCAGGTGCACCACATCCGGCACGCCCCGGCTGACCGGGATCTCATGCGTGGCGACGTCCGAGAAGCCCGCCGCCCGCAGCGCCTCCTCGAAGGCCACGGAGGGCTGCGCACTCCACACCGCCAGCACCCCGCCGGGCTGCAGCCGGTGCCACAGCACCGCGAGGCCGTCCGCACCGTACAACCCGTTGTTGGAGTCGGTGACGGTCCAGTCCGGACCGTTGTCGATGTCCAGGCACAGTGCGTCGTAGCGCTCGCCGTCGGCCGCCGCGAGGTACTCCAGCAGGTCGGTGTGGAGCACCGCGACCCGATCGTCCTCCAGTGCACCGCCGGAGAAGGCGCCGAGCGGGCCGTTGCGGTGCCAGTCGATGATCGCGTCCTCCCGTTCGACGATCGCGATCCGCGCCCAGCGCGGCTCGGCCACCGCGTACGCGAGCGAGAACCCGACCCCGAGCCCGCCGATCAGCACCGACGGCCCGCCCGCACGCTCCCCCGCCCCGCCCGCACGGTCCAGCTCGTCCAGCGCCGCCTGGATCAGCAGCCGCTCGGAGCGCCCGTCGACGGTGTCCATCAGGAAGCAGCCGTTGGCGATGATCTCGTAGTGCCGTCCGCGCTGCCGCAGCACCACCTCACCGAACGGCCCCTCCCGCCGGTCGAGCGTGACGACGGCCTCGTGGCCGTCCCGTTCGGGCAGTGCGGTGGTCATGCGTCCTCCTCGACGTACTCGTCAGCAGGACCGTACCGGTGCGGACGATCACCCGCCCGACAATTAACCGAGCCCGTCCGACGAGCGGGCCCGGCAAACGGGTCCGCCGCCCGCCGCCCCCAGCCCACCGGCCCCACCGGCCTCACCAAGCAGCCGACCCCGCACAGCCGCGCCCGTCAGGTCGTGAGCAGCACCCCCGCGTACGACACGCCCGCGACGACCACCCAGGACCCGAGCCCGAGCAGCGCGATCCGCCCGCCCGTGCGTGCCATGGTCGGCAGGTGCACCGCACTGCCGAGGCCGAACAACGCGGCGGCCAGCAGCAGTTCCTGCGCGTCCCCGGCCAGGTCGAGCGCCCGCTCGGGCAGCACCCCAGTGGTGCGCAGCACGATCATCGCGAGGAACCCGGCGACGAACAGCGGCATGATCGGCGGCCGGCTGCCGCTCTTCTCCCCGCCCGTAGCGGCGGCTCCGCGCGCGTTCCGCCGCACCACCACGGCCACGCCCGCGACCAGCGGCGCCAGCAGCACCACCCGCATCAGCTTGACCAGCACGGCCTCGCGCAGCGCCGCCGTCCCGCCGGTCTGCGCGGTGGCGACCACCTGCCCGACGTCGTGCACGCTCGCGCCGACCCAGCGGCCGAACTCCACCTCGCCGAGCCCCAGCGGGTGCTGGAGCAGCGGCAGCACGGCGATCGCCAGCGTCCCGCACAGGGTGACCAGCGCGACCGAGGAGGCGACGTCCTCCTCCTCGCTGCCGGCCGCCTGGCTGACCGCGCCGATCGCCGAGGCCCCGCAGATCGAGTACCCGGTGGCGACCAGCAGCGGCTGGTCCCCGGGCAGCCCGAGTTTGCGGCCGAGCCACATCGTGCCGGCGAAGGTGGCCGCGACCACCGTGAGCACCATGGCGACGGTGGCCCAGCCGAGGCCGAGCACGTCGTCCAGGCTGAGCTTGAGCCCGAGCAGCACGATCCCGAGCCGCATCAGCCGCTTCCCGGCCATGGACAGCCCCGGCCGGGCGACTCCGCGCACCACTGGGCGCAGCCCGGGCAGGTGGGCCGCCGCCATGCCGAGCACGACGGCGGCGGTGAGCTTGGGCACCGCCGGGACGACCGCGTGGACGCCCACGGCGGCGGCCACACCGGCGGCGGCGAGCAGCAGGCCGGGGGCGTCGCCGCCGAGCGGGGGGAGTGAACGGGTGCGGGTAGCCCGCTCCCGGAGGGTGAGTGCCACGCCGCCGCTCACCGCTCCTGATCGGCGGGGAGCCGGTAGACCCGCCGGATGCTGGTGCCGAGCCGCGAGATGTCCGCGCCGTACACGTGGATGGAGATCGCCGTGCTGCTACAGGAGTTGCGCACCAGGTGGATGTCGCCGGGCGGGGCGAAGGCGGCGACGGTCCCGGCCGGGCCCGCCACGTGCTCGGTCTCGACCAGCCGGGCACTGCGCCCGTCGGAGACCAGCCGGTAGCGGATCTCGCTCTCCTGGCCCTGGTGGACACCGGCCACGCACCATGAGACGTGGTCGTGGATCGGGGTCTGCTGCCCGGGCAGCCAGACCAGGGCGACGACGGAGAAGCCGCCGTCCTCCTCGGCGTGCACGACGTGCTGGCGGTAGCGCTGCGGGTCGCCCTCGCGCTGGGCGGGGGTGAGCAGCGCGTCCGGGCCGTCGGGGTCGGCGAGCAGGTGCGGGGCGAGGCGCTCACCGACCAGGTAGGCGGTGAGTTCCGGGGGCAGTCCGCGGTCCACGACGGCGCGGATCTCACTGATCAGCGCGGTCATCCGCTCGGTGCGCCGGTCGGTGCCGACCGTGGTGGGGGGTGTCATGGCAGCAGGTTCGGGCCTACTGACCTATCACGTCCAACGAGGGTTCTTAAGCCATACCCCCACTAGTGCTTATGGATCAGCATCCGACCCGGCTCGCCGCCGCCTGCCGGAGGTGGTCCAGCACCAGTCCGGTGGCCGGGATCCGCCGGTGCTCGCTCAGCACGTACGCGCTCACCTGCCGGCGCAGGTGGGGTTCGACGGCCCGCCCGGTGACCTTGCGGTGGCACATGAAGGAGAGCACCAGGGCGGGCATCAGCGCGATCCCGACCCCGGCGGCGACCAGGCTCTGCACTGCGAGGTTGTCGTCGGTGGAGAACACGATGTCGGGCGCGAAGCCCTCCTCGGCGCAGACGTGCAGCAGGTTGGCCCGACAACGCGGACAGCCGGCGATCCAGCGCTCGCCGTCCAGGTCGGCGAGCCGTACGGCGTGCCGGCGGCCGAGCGGGTGCCCGACCGGCAGCAGCACGGTGAGCAGGTCCTCCATCAGCGGGATCTCGTCCAGGCCGTCCGGCACGTCGGTCGCCGCGCCCGGGTAGCGGAAGGCCAGCGCGATGTCGCACTCGCCGCGCAGCAGCCGCTGGACGGAGTCCGGCGGCTCGGCCTCCAGCAGCTCGACCCGCACGCCGGGGTGTTCGGCGAGCAGTCGGGCCATCGCCTCGGGTATCAGGGTGGCGTTGGCGCTGGGGAAGGCGCAGACCCGGACCCGTCCGGCGCGCAGCCGGGCGAGCGCGGCGAGCTGCTGCTGGGCGGCGGAGAGGCTGCCGAGGATCAGTTCGGCGTGCCGGGAGAGCGCCTCGCCGGCCTCGGTGAGCCGCAGGCCGCGCCCGGCGCGGGTGAACAGCGGTACGCCGACGCTGCGTTCGAGGGCCTTCATCTGCTGGGTGATGGCGGGCTGGGTGTAGCCGAGTTCCCGGGCCGCGGCCGAGTAGGAACCGGCCCGGACCACCTCGTGGAACGTCCTGATGTGCCGCGAGTCGAACACCGGCTCCATGGCCCCTCCGCCCGGTCGTCTCCGCCCTTCCCTGCAATCATAAGAGGAATTTGGAGGTAGCGACCCTGCCCCCACCCGCACCTATGGTTCAGTCCCGAACCAAGCTTCCCACTGCCGCAGCCCCACTGCCCCGAACTCACTGCGCCGAACTCACTGCGCCGAGGGCGGCAACCCCATCGCGACCCCGGCCTTCGCCACCGGAGCCCCGCCGCGCACGCTCGGGCTGCGCCGGCTGCGCCGCTCGACGAAGCGGGCGAGCCAGGACAGCAGCAGACACATGCCGATGTAGATCGGCGCGATCACGATCACCACCGGGATGAACGGCAGGTCGTAGTCCAGGTTGGTGGCGATCAGCTTGCCCGCGTGCAGGAACTCCTCGTAGGTGATCAGGAACCCCAGCGAGGTGTCCTTGAGCGCGACCACCAGCTGGCTGATGATGACCGGCAGCATCGCCCGGTTGGCCTGCGGCACCAGCACGTACACCATCACCTGGGTCTTGCGCATGCCCAGCGCGTACGCCGCCTCCCGCTGCCCCTTGGGCACCGCGAGCACGCCGGCCCGGAACACCTCGGCCAGTACCGAGCCGTTGTAGAGCACCAGCCCGGTCACCAGCGCCCACAGCGGCTGCACCTTGAGGGCGACGAAGACGAAGAAGATCATCACCAGCAGCGGCATGGCCCGGAAGAACTCCACCACCAGCGTGGCGAACCAGCGCACCACCCGGTGGTCGGACAGCCGCCCGGCCGCGAACAGCGCGCCGAAGGGCAGCGCGAACAGTGCCGTCCAGCCGAAGGCCCGCAGGGTGTTGCCCAGCCCGCGCAGCAGCAGATCCTGCACGCCCCGGTACTCGAAAGGCTCCCACTTGGCGTAGGTGAACTGCTGGGTGTGGAACAGCATGTAGACGACCCAGCCGATCAGCGCCGCGATCAGCAGCAGCGCGATCCCGCCGTACAGCCGGTGCCGGGCCAGCGCCTTCGGGCCGGGGATGTCGTACAGCGCCGAGGATTCAACGGTCATCGGGACACCGCCACTCGTCGTTCCAGCAGGTTAAAAACGGCGCTGACGGCGAAGGTGATGATCAGGTAGCCGACGGCGATCCAGACGAAGGTCCAGACAATGCTGTAGCCCAGCTCGTTGATGGTCCGGTAGGTGCCCAGCAGTTCGGTGACGCTGAAGGAGCCGGCGATCGCCGAGTTCTTGACCAGCGCGATCATCACACTGCCGATCGGCCCCACCACCGAACGGTACGCCTGCGGCAGCACCACCAGGCCCATCGTCTGCCCGAAGCTCAGGCCCAGGCTGCGGGCCGCCTCGCCCTGCCCGGACGGCACGGTGTTGATGCCCGAGCGCATCGCCTCGCAGACGAAGGCCGAGGTGTAGCAGCCGAGTGCCAGCACCGCGAAGGTGTAGAAGGGCAGGGTGATGTTGAACCGGGGCAGGCCCAGCACCACGATGAAGAACAGCAGGGTCAGCGGCGTGTTGCGCAGCAGCGTCACCCACACCGTCCCGAACACCCGCAGCGGCCGCACCGGCGAGACCCGGAAGCCCGCGATCAGCACGCCCAGCACCAGCGACAGCACGGCGCTCACCGCGAACAGCGAGAGCGTGCCGAGGAAGCCGTCCCAGTAGGTCGACCAGTTGTCGGTCAGCGTTTTCACGGCGCGGCCCTCTCAGTACCGGTCGATCGGCGGCGGGGTGGGCGCGGGCTCCCCGGACAGGCCGAGGGTCGCGTGGAAGGCCTTCGTCCAGTCGCCGTTCTGCTCGTGGTGCGCCAGCGCGTCGTCCAGCGCGTCGCGCAGCACGGTGTCGTTCTTCGGCGTCCCGATCCCGTACGGCTCGGTCGAGAACAGCGGGCCGACCACCTTGAGCTCGTCGGGCACCTTGGCCGCGTAGCCCAGCAGGATCGC
Source organism: Kitasatospora sp. NPDC048296 (assembly GCF_043201815.1). NCBI lineage: Bacteria > Bacillati > Actinomycetota > Actinomycetes > Kitasatosporales > Streptomycetaceae > Kitasatospora > Kitasatospora sp. NPDC048296. Next base: position 82,065 of record NZ_JBICZB010000016.1, on the reverse strand, counting down.
GTTGTCGGTGGTGACGGCGTCGACCTGGCCGGTGATCAGGTTGTCGACGCAGGCCGAGTAGGTGTCGTAGCCGATCAGGTGCGCCTTGGGGTACTGCGACTGGATTCGCTGGTACGGCGTCGAGCCGGCCGCCGAGCAGACCTTCTTGCCGTCGAGGTCCTGCGGCCCGTGGATGCTGTTGTCGTTCTTGCGCACCAGCAGCGACTGCCCGGCGAGGAAGTACGGTCCGGCGAAGCCGACCAGCTTCTTCCGGTTGTCGTTGATGGTGTACGTGCCGACGTAGTAGTCCACCTGGCCGTTCTGCAGCGCGGTCTCGCGGTTGGCCGAGGCGATGGTCTTGAACTGGATGTTCTCCGGCCCGAAGCCCAGCGAGGCGCCGACCATCTTGGCGATCTCGATGTCGAAGCCGGAGTACACGCCGGTGGCCGGGTTCTTCTGGCCCAGGTAGGGCTGGTCCTCCTTGACCCCGACCACCAGGTGACCCCGGGCGCGGGCGGCGTCCAGGGTCGGCGAGCCGGTGATCGAGGAGGCGTCCTGCACCTGGTAGCTGGGCAGCGCACTGGGCTGGGGGCCCCTGGGCGGCGGGGTGCCGGCCTTGCCGCAGCCGGCCGCCAGAGCGGTGAGCAGCAGGGCGGCGGCGAGCAGGCGGCGGCGCGCCCGCGCGATGGGCGTCGTCTTACGGGTCACGGCGCCGCCTCAGTGCTTCAGGATCTTGGACAGGAAGTCCCGGGCGCGCTCGCTCTCGGGGGCGCTGAAGAACTCCTCCGGGGCGCGGTCCTCGACGATCCGTCCGTCGGCCATGAACACCACCCGGTTCGCCGAGGCCCGGGCGAAGCCCATCTCGTGGGTGACCACGACCATCGTCATGCCCTCGCTGGCGAGTTGGCGCATGACGTCCAGCACCTCGTTGATCATCTCGGGGTCGAGTGCCGAGGTCGGCTCGTCGAACAGCAGCGCCTTGGGGTCCATCGCCAGCGCCCGGGCGATCGCCACCCGCTGCTGCTGGCCGCCGGAGAGCTGGGCCGGGTACTTGTCGGCATGCGCCACGAGGCCGACCCGCTCCAGCAGCGAGCGGGATTTGGCGTCCGCCTCGGCCTTGGGACGGCCACGGACCTTGATCTGAGCGAGCGAGACGTTCTGCAGCACGGTCTTGTGCGCGAACAGGTTGAAGGACTGGAACACCATGCCGACCTCGGCACGCAGCTTGGCCAGGCCCTTGCCCTCCTCGGGCAGCGGCTGGCCGTCGATCACGATGGTGCCGCGCTCGATCGACTCCAGCCGGTTGATCGCCCGGCAGAGCGTGGACTTGCCGGATCCGGAGGGGCCGATCACCACGACGACCTCGCCGCGGCCGACCGTCAGCTCGATGTCCTGCAGCACGTGCAGGTCCCCGAAGTGCTTGTTGACCCCGTGCAGCTCGATCAGCGGGGTGAAGGCCGAGGAGCCGGTCGGGGCCGGCCCGGGAGCGGTGGTCACCGGCCGCGCCGTCCCTTCATCAGCCAGCCCAGCACGGCGCCGGCGACCAGCGTGGCCAGCAGCGTGATCCAGAGCGGCGCGGTGACGGTGAACACCCAGAACTGGATCTTGACCTTGTCGAGGTTGGCGAACAGGAACCACACCGCCAGGATCACGATGGCGCCGATCCCGATGTACCGCGTGGGGATCCCGCCGATCTCGCTGCGCTGGGGGCGGGACGAGCCGTCTGAAATCTTGGTCACCGGAGCAGTCTGCTGGCCGGGGCGGCGACTTGCCCGGTTACGCGCCCTTACGGGCAAGGGAGTAACCCGCACGGGGCAATCCGACCCCGTGCGGGTTTACCGATCTACGTCTTCTGGAGCGCGTTGACCTCCCCCGACCGCTACCGCTCGTCCCGCCAGGAGCGCCACAGCGCGGCGTACGGGCCGCCGACCGCGACCAGTTCCGGGTGGCTGCCGTACTCGCTGATCCGCCCGCCCTCGACCACGGCGATCACGTCCGCGTCGTGCGCGGTGTGCAGCCGGTGGGCGATGGCGATGACCGTCCGGCCCTCCAGCACCCGGGAGAGCAAACGCTCCAGGTGCCGGGCGGCACGCGGATCCAGCAGCGAGGTGGCCTCGTCCAGCACCAGGGTGTGCGGGTCGGCCAGCACCAGCCGGGCCAGGGCCAGTTGCTGGGCCTGCGGCGGGGTCAGGGAGGTGCCGCCGGAGCCGACCTCGGTGTCCAGCCCGTCCGGCAGGGCGTCCACCCAGGCCCCGGCGTCCACCGCGTCCAGCGCGGCCCGCAGTTCGGTGTCGTCCGCCTCGGGCGCGGCCAGCCGCAGGTTGTCCCGCAGGGTGCCGACGAACACGTGGTGCTCCTGGTTCACCAATGCGACCTCCGCGCGGACCCGCTCGGCCGGCATCCTGGACAGCGCGGCCCCGCCGAGGGTGACGCTGCCGCGGCCGGGCGCGTAGATGCCGGCCAGCAGCCGCCCGAGGGTGGACTTGCCCGCCCCGGACGGGCCGACCAGCGCGACCCGACTGCCCGGGACGACGTCCAGGCTGATCCCGTGCAGGACGTCGGCGCCCTCGCGGTAGCCGAAGCGGACGTCCCGGGCCTCGACCCGGCGGCCGTCCGGCTGGACGGACTCGTCCTCCTCGTGCTCCGGCACCTCGTGCACACCGACCAGCCGGGCCAGCGAAGCCTGCCCGATCTGCAGTTCGTCGTACCAGCGCAGGATCAGGTCCACCGGGCCGATGAGCATCTGCGTGTACAGCACGCCGGTGGTCAACTGGCCGACGGTCAGCCAGCCCTTGAGGGTGAACAGCCCGCCGACCATCAGGGTGGTGAGCACCGCCGAGGTGTAGACCGCGTCAATGGTCGGGAACCAGACCGAGCGCAGCCACAGGGTGTACCGCTCCCAGGCCAGCCACTCTCCCAGCTTGCGGTCGGTCAGCCGGACCCGCTGCTCGCCCAGCCGCAGCGCCTCCACCGTCCGCCCGGCGTCCACCGTCTCGGCCAGCACGTTGCTCACCGCGGCGTACCCGGCCGACTCGTTGCGGTAGGACTGCGGCGCGCGCCGGAAGTACCAGCGGGAGCTGAGCAGCAGCAGCGGCAAACCGACCAACGAGGTCAGCGCGAGCAGCGGCGAGGTGACCAGCAGGGCGCCGAGCACCAGCAGCAACGACACGACGGCGACGGCGAGTTCGGGCACGGCCTCGCGCACCGACTTGTCCAGCCGGTCGATGTCGGTGGTGCCCCGGGAGACCAGGTCCCCGGTGCCGGCCCGCTCCAGCACACCGGTGGGCAGCGCGACCGAGCGGACCAGGAAGTCCTCCCGCAGGTCGGCCAGCACCCGTTCACCGAGGACTGCGCCGCGCATCCGCGACCAGCCGGTGAACGCGGACTGCACCGCCAGCGCCAGCAGGTACCAGCCGACCGCCACCGCGATGGTGGCCCCGGCCGTGCCGGTGGCCAGCGACTCGACCAGGCTGCCGAGCACCCAGGGCCCGACCAGCCCGGCCAGGGTGGCCATCGAGTGCAGCGCCACCACCCCGGCGAACCCGCCCCGGTGCCGCGCCGCGAGCTGCCGCAGGTACCCGCGCACGGCAGCCGGGGAGCCGACCGGCAGGGTGGTGACCGGCCCCTGCTCCTGATGGACGGGGGGCTTCATGACGTACTCCTCACGTGCGGTACCGGACAGTTGACGCGGGTGGTCACACCGGCTCCGTGACTCGCCCGCTCGTCTCCGGGCGGTTCCGGTCCGGTGCCGACGCTCTCCGCTCCGGCGCTCCCTCCGCCGTCGGTCGCCGGTCGCTCCTCGCTCTCGGCACCGGCGATCCCTTCGACTCGGGGCGGGACCGGGGCGCTCTCCTCGTCCCGGGTGACCACGGCCCGGTACGCCGGCTCGGTGCACATCAGCTCGCGGTGCCGCCCGGCCGCGACCGCCCGGCCGCCCTGCAGCAGTACCACCCGATCGGCCTGGTCGAGCAGCAGCGGGCTGGTCGCGAACACCACGGTGGTGCGCCCCGCCCGGGTGTCCCGCAGCCCGGTGGCGATCCGGGACTCGGTGTGGGCGTCCACCGCGCTGGTGGGCTCGTCCAGCACCAGGACCGGCGGGTCCGCCAGCAGCGCGCGGGCCAGGGCCAGCCGCTGGCGCTGCCCGCCGGAGAGCGAGCGCCCCCGCTCGGTGACGCGGGCGAGCATCGGGTCTCCCGCGCAGTCCGGCGAGCCGTCCGCCAGTGCCTCCAGCACGTCCTCGCAGCGGGCCGCGGCCAGCGCCTCGGCCACCGGGACCCGGCCCGAGGAGGGGATGTCCAACAGCTCGGCGAGGGTGCCGGAGAGCAGCACCGGCTCCTTGTCGTGGACCAGCACCGCCGCCCGGGCCTCGGCCAGCGGCACCGCGTCCAGCTCCGTGCCGCCGAGCCGGACGGAGGGCGGCGGCTCCTCGCCCTCGGCCGACGGCCCCTCCCCCTCGGCCGACGGGACGTGCCCGCCGAGCCGCTCGGCGAGCGCCCCTGCGAAGTCCGGGTCCCCGCAGACCACCGCGGTCAGCTCACCGGCCCGGGCGGTCAGCCCGGTCTCCGGGTCGTGCAGGTCGGCCTTGCCAGGCCGGGTCAGCGCGGCCCCGGCCGCTCCACTGGTCCGATTGAGCGAGAGCACCCGCACGGCCCGCCCGGCGGAGACCCGGGCCACGCTCCAGGCGTGCGCCGCCTCACCGAGGATCCGCAGCGGCGCGGCCAGGAAGGCGGTCGCGCCGTACACCGCGATCAGGGTGCCGACGGCTAGCTCGCCGGAGGCCGCCAGCCGGGCGCCGTACCATGTCACCCCGACCACGAACAGGCCCGGCAGCAGAACCTGTTGGGCCTGCATCAGCGACCAGACCCGGGCCGAGCGCACCGCGGCCGACCGGACCTTCTGGGAGGCCGCCCGGTACCGCTCCAGGAACAGCTCCTCGCCGCCGATGCCGCGCAGCACCCGCAGCCCGGCCACCGTGTCGGCGGCCAGCTCGGTGGCCTTGCCACCGAGCTCGCGCTGCTTCTCGTAGCGCCGCTCGAACGGCCCGATCAGCGGCCAGACCGAGGCGGCCAGCACCGGGACGCCGAGCAGCACCCCGATCCCGAGCACCGGTTCGACCACCAGCACCACCGAGCTGACGGCCAGCCAGACGATCACCGCGGCCCGGACCCGGGCGACCAGCTCGACGTACCAGCCGATCCGCTCGACGTCCCCGCTGCCGACCGCGACCACCTCGCCGGTGGCGATCCGCCGGGACAGCCCGGCCCCCAGCCGGGAAGCCTGCCCGGCGACCAACTGCCTTACGTGGCAGGCGGCGTGGATCCAGTTCCAGACCGCCTGCCGGTGCAGCAGCACGGCGCCGAGCGCGGCGGCCGCGGACAGCAGCAGTCCGAGCGCGCCGGCCCGCCAGATCCCGGCGGCGTCGCCGTCCACGGCGGCCTGCACGCCTCGCCCGAGCGCTATCGGCATCGCGGCCTGGGCGCCCATCTCCAGCAGCGCCCAGCAGGTGGCGAGCACCTGCCCGCGCCGCTGGGCGCGCTGCAACCAGCGCAGGAAGGCCAGGGGTGAGGAGAGGTCGGGACTGCCGGGGTCGGCCAGCGGCAAGGGGGTGAGCAGCATGACACTCCGATGCGGAAGGTGCGGAGGTACGGGGGCGCGAGGGTGCGGGCGCGTGCGGAGGGCCGAGAGGGCGCACAGGCACGGACCCGACGGAACGGGCGAAGGACGCACGGCGCAGCGGCGCGGCGACGTCGACACGTCCGGGGGGAGAGGCCGGACGGACAAGGGTTGGGCACGAAGGGCCCGGATCTCAGGAGGTCATGTCAGCGAGCCTGCCAAGCCCGATGTGATCCACGCAACAGGTTTTTCGCCGCCCCCGATCCCGGCGCCCCGCCCCCCGACCCCGTCGAGCCCCCGCTGACGGGCCCACTGACGGCCCGCTGGCGCCCCACTGACGGCCCGGCACCGGCGCGCCGCCGCCCGCCGCGGACGACCCGGGCGCACGCCACGCCGTCGTAAAGCTTCGCCAAAGATTCGCCCGACCGGCGGGAACAATCGCCTCGGGGCGCCAGTTGGCCCCACTGGAACCAGCAACCACCAGGAGAGGTCCCCCCTTCCCGTGAGCAACATCCCCAGCGTCACCCTGAACGACGGCGCTTCCATCCCCCAGCTCGGCTTCGGCGTGTGGCAGGTCCCGGACGGCGAGGCCACCGCCGCCGTCCGCACCGCGATCGAGGCGGGCTACCGCTCCATCGACACCGCGGCGATCTACGAGAACGAGGCCGGCACGGGCGCCGCGATCGCCGAGGCCCTGGCGGGCGGCGTCGCCCGCGAGGACCTCTACATCACCACCAAGCTGTGGAACTCGGGCACCCGGGACTGGTCCGGCGAGCAGGGCCGGGACGCGGTGCTGCGCGAGTTCGACGCCTCGCTGGCCAAGCTCGGCCTCGACTACATCGACCTGTACCTGATCCACTGGCCGCGCCCGATGCACGGCAGCTACCTGAACGTCTGGAAGGCCCTGGAGCAGCTGAAGGCGGACGGCCGGGTCAAGTCGATCGGCGTCTCCAACTTCGGCACCGAGCAGCTGACCCGGGTGCTGGACGAGGCCTCGGTCGTCCCGGTGCTGAACCAGGTCGAGCTGCACCCGTACTTCCCGCAGGAGGAGCTGCGCGCCTTCCACGCCCAGCACGGCATCGCCACCGAGGCGTGGAGCCCGCTGGGCCAGGGCGGCGAGCTGCTGGCCGAGCCGGCGCTGGTGAAGATCGCCGAGAAGCACGGCCGTACGGTCGCGCAGGTGGTGCTCCGCTGGCACCTGCAGAACGGCGTGATCGCCATCCCGAAGTCGGTCACCCCGTCCCGCATCCGGGAGAACCTGGACGTCACCGGCTTCGAGCTGGACGCCGAGGACCTCACGGCGATCGCCTCCGTCGCCACCGGCAAGCGGATCGGCCCGGACCCGCAGGGGTTCGACTGGAACTGACGCCCGACGCGGGGGCGCCGGCGCGGCGCCCCCGCTGGGGAGAACACTGGCCAACGGCCAGTCATATCGAAGTACCGCCCATCCCGATCAGGGAGGGCGGTACTTCGGCGTGCTCGGATTCGCCGACGGCCGCAGATCTCAGACGCCTTGGCGAATCGTTTTGGCTGGGCTTACACAGGCTTTGCCTAGAGCCTGGCGGCCTTGGCGATGAGCGCGAGCGCGGCCTCGTGCTCCTCCTCCGCCAGCGGCGAGAGCAGCAGCCGCTGAACCTCGGCCACCCCGGCGGCCGAGCGGTGCAGCAGGTCCTGGCCCGCCGGCGAGAGCGAGAGCAGGTTGCGGCGACCGTCCGAGGGGTCGCGCCGACGCTGCACCAGACCGCGGCGCACCAGCCGGCTGACCATCTCGGCCATCGTGGCCTTGTCCAGCGAGGCCAGCTCGCCGACCGTGCGCTGGTCCGCGCCCGGCTCCAGCTCCAGCGCGTCCAGCACGGCGTACTGCGGGGCCGTCAGCTCCGCGCCGACGTGCTCCGACCAGAGCTTGGTGTGCACCTGCTGGCCGACCCTGATCAGGTAGCCGATCGCCCGCTGGGCGTCCAGTATCGGCCGCGCGTCCGAGAACACGGCGACCGCGGCGGGCTCCAGCCTGGCTATCTTGGCCATCACCCGGACGACCTCGACCTGCTCGTCAGGGGTGAGCGGCTCGAACAGCACCCGCTGCACGCGGACCACACCGCCGGTGGCCTCACGAACCGCCTGGGCGCCGCTCTGCGAGAGCGCGAGCAGCTTGCGCCGGCCGTCGGCCGGGTCGCGCCTTCGCAGCACGAGGCCGCGGCGGACCAGCCGCGCGACCATCTCCGCCATCGTGGCCTTGTCGAGCGAGGCACGCTCGCCGACCGTGCGCTGGTCCGCGCCCGGTTCGAGGGCGAGCACCAGCAGGACCGCGAACTGCGGAGCCGTGAGATCGGCTCCGACGTGCTCGGACCACAGCCGGGTGTGAACCTGCTGTGCAACGCGAATGAGGTGTCCGGGCGACTGCTGCAGTCGCGCCGACACACGGGTTGTCGGGATCTCCCCCAGCACCATGTATCCGTCCCGATGTCACACCCGGTGTGTGTGGGACACCCGGGCGGGGCAGTAACGGCGAGTGGGCGTCCAGCTATGAGGGAGGGCGCTCCAGCCGTGCAGCCGGTGGCTGCTGGCGGACACTATACAAACGGCGGGCCCTTGCTGGCAGGCAGGGGCGGATAGTAGACGCAGGTTCGGCAACATTGGCATATTTACGCGCCGCCAAGCCCTTGCGGTAACCCGTTCTCAGCAGAAAGCCGACCGGTCGGTCCTTACCGACCGTCACCTGCGCCTCTCCACCCTGGCCGTACCCCCTACCCGCCGGTAGGGTGTGGGCACCCTCTCCGGGGGCACTCCCCCGGAGGCACCCCGAGAGAGACGAGAGCGCGCATGACCGAGCAGAGCACCGCCACCCGGGTCGCCGTCGTCACCGGCGCCGCCCGCGGCCTGGGCGCCGCCACCGCCGTCCGGCTGGCCGCCGACGGCTACGCGGTCGCCGTCCTGGACCTGGACGAGACCGCCGGCAAGGACACCGTCGACCGGATCACCGCCGCCGGCGGCCGGGCACTGGCCGTCGGCGCCGACGTCTCGGACGCCGAGCAGGTCCAGGCAGCCGTCGACCGCGTGGTCGCCGAGCTCGGCACCCCGGTCGTGCTCGTCAACAACGCGGGCGTGCTCCGTGACAACCTCCTCTTCAAGATGTCCGAGTCCGACTGGGACACGGTCATGAACGTCCACCTGCGCGGCGCCTTCCTGATGACCCGCGCGGTGCAGAAGCACATGGTCGACGCCGGTTTCGGGCGCATCGTCAACCTGTCCTCCTCGTCGGCCCAGGGCAACCGCGGCCAGGCCAACTACTCCGCCGCCAAGGCCGGACTCCAGGGCTTCACCAAGACTTTGGCCATTGAGCTGGGCAAGTTCGGCATCACCGCCAACGCGGTCGCCCCCGGCTTCATCGCCACGGACATGACAGCAGCCACCGCGGCCCGGGTCGGCATGGACTTCGAAGACTTCAAGCGGGCCGCGGCCTCTCAGATCCCGGTCCAGCGGGTCGGCGAACCCGAGGATGTCGCCCACACGATCTCCTTCCTCGCCAGCGAGGGCGCCGGCTTCGTCTCCGGACAGGTGATCTACGTGGCGGGCGGCCCCCTCGACTGAGCACGGAACCTACACAGGGTTACCACGGAGCGGGAGGCCGGGCGGACCGGCCGCCCGCTCCGCTTTCTTTACCGGGGCTTTTGGAGAATCATTCGAAGACCACACTGGTTTTCGATCCAGGAATACCGGAAATCACTCCCCGGGCCACCTCGTGGACGACCTAATTGTCGATTTCGCGGGAAGATGACAATTCCCTCCGAAATAGCCCCGGTCGGGTGGGTAAGGTCGCCCCGTGCAATCCAGAAGTACCGCCGCCCGCATTCCGCGACAGGAGTCGGAACGCCGCATCGCCGACCACCGGGAGCTCCGGACTCCCGACCGCGCCCCCGAGGGGGTGACCCCCGGGAGCGGCGAGCTCGGCTGGCCCCCGATGAGCCGCCGCCGGGCCGCCCTGCTCGCCGCCACCTGCGGCGTCTACCTGCTGGTGCTGGCCGGAGTCCTGCTCAACACCGACCTGGTCGACCTCGACTGGTCGGTCCGCCTGCTCCGGCCCTACGACCGGTGGCCCAGCCTGGAGCCGCTGCTCGCCACCTGGGTGGTCGCCGGGCAGCGCGGGCCCAGCGCCATCGCCGCTTTCGTCTGGCTCACCTGGCGCGCCCACCGCCTCGGGCGGCTGCGCCCGCTGCTGGTCATGGGCGTCGCGCTGCTGCTGCTGAACATCACGGTCGGCGCGGTCAAGATCGTCACCGGACGGCTCGGGCCGCACTACGCCCAGTACGTCGGCTCGCCCGAGCTCTTCTCCGGCGGCACCATCTTCCCCTCCGGGCACACCGCCAACGCCGTGGTCACCTGGGGCGTGCTCGCCTACCTCGCGGTCCGCTGGCGGCGCACCGGCGCGCTGATCGCCGCTGCCACCGCCTGCTCGATCGGCCTGACCACGGTCTACCTGGGCACCCACTGGGTCAGCGACGTGCTGGCCGGCTGGGCCGCCGGGCTGCTGGTGCTGCTCTCACTGCCGCTGCTGGAACCGCTGGTCGCCGCCGCCGAACAACGCCTCCACCGCCGGTTCACCCGCTGACCCCGACGGCCACCCCGGCCCGCGCACACCGAACCCCGCGCACACCGAACCGCGCACGCCCCGCCCACCGGACGCGCTACCCCTCCCAGCTGCGCTCGACCACGCCGTCCCGCACCGCGAGGTTGAGCCGACCCTCCCGGTACTCCATGGTGATCATCTGCCCGGGCTCCAGCACCCGGACCGAGGCCCAGCCGTGCCGCCGGGCCAACTCCCGGGCGCGCTCGATCCGCAGCCCCGCGTACCCCTCGGCGTCCTCCCCCATCGCGCCCGCCCCCGCGTTGTCCGACCCCGTCATCGCGCCTCCCCCGGCTCGCCCCTCGGACGTACGCTGGAATCGTAGCCCGCACCCGCGCGGCCCGGAGGTGACCGGCCATGCGCACCACGACCCCGCGACGGTGGCGCAGCGGAACCGAGCCGTCCACCGCCCGCAGCGACCTCAAGCTCCGGTACATGCTCTCGCTCACCTTCACCCCGCTGTTCGCGCTGAGCACCGTGGGCTTCGCCGTCTGGGCGGCCCTCTCCCCCGTCAACGGCGCTCCCAGCCGGGGCACCCTCACCGGATTCGCCGTCGCCCTCGGCCTGCTCACCCTGTTCGCCGCCGTCGATCTCGTGGTGGTCATCCGGCGCCGCCGGACCGAACTCTGACGCGGTGTCTCCCACGGAGTGGGCAGCCGACCCGGCCGACTGCCCATTCCCTGCACGGGGACGGGGCGTCAGCGGTTGCCGACCGCCTGCTTCACCAGCGTCCGCCCGAAGTCCCACATCAGGCCGTTCCCCCGGTGCGCCTCGTCCATGATCTCGGTGAAGGCGTCCACGAACCGGTCCACGTCCCGATCGGTGATGATCAGCGGCGGGATCAGCTTGATCACTTCCAGGTGGTCTCCGGACACCTGGGTCAGGATCCGGTGCCGCTGCAGCAGCGGGACGACCACCATCTGCGCGAACAGCCCCTTGCGCGCAGCCTGCAGGGCGGTCCACCCGGTGCGCAGCTTCAGCGACTTGGGCCGGCCGAACTCGATGCCGATCATCAGCCCGCGGCCGCGCACCTCGGCGAGCAGCTCGTACCTGTCGGTCAGCGCGGCCAGCCGCTCGCGGAACCGGTCGCCGACCTGCCGGGCGTTCTCCACCACCTTCTCGTCGCGCATCACCTCCAGGGTCGCCAGCCCCGCCGCCATCGCCTGGGCGTTGGACCCGAAGCTGGCCGAGTGCACCAGCACCCGGTCCATCGAGGAGTACACCTTCTCGAAGATCCAGCCCTTGCCGAGCGTCGCCCCGACCGGCACGTACCCGCCGGAGAGCGCCTTGGCGACGCACACCAGGTCGGGTAGCACGCCCTCCTCGCTCTGGTAGGCGAAGAACTCGCCGGTGCGGCCGATCCCGGTCTGCACCTCGTCGCAGATCAGCAGCGCCCTGTGGTCGTGCAGCAGCGCCTGGGCGGCGCGCAGCCAGCCGGGCGGCGGTGCCTGGACGCCCTTGCCCTGGATCGGCTCGACGATCAGCGCCGCGACGTCGCCGCGCTTCAGCTCCTTGGCCAGCGCGCCGATGTCGCCGAGCGGGATGGCGGTGTCCGGCAGCAGCGGGTCGAAGCCCTTGCGGAAGCCGCTCTCCCCGTTGACCGAGAGCGAGCCGGCGGTCAGCCCGTGGAAGGCGTGGTCGGCGTAGAGGATCCGCTTGCGTCCGGTGACGTAGCGGGCGAACTTGAGCGCGGTCTCCACCGCCTCGGTGCCGCTGTTGCCGAAGAACACCCGGTCCAGTCCCGGCGCGTACGACAACAGCCGCTCGGCCAGCAGTCCGGGCAGCGGCGAGCAGTCGAAGCGGACCAGGTCCGGCAGGTCCAGGTCCATCACCTGCTGGATCGCCGAGCGCACCACCGGGTGGTGCCGGCCGAGCGCGAAGATGCCGAAGCCGGCCAGCATGTCGAGGTACTCGTTGCCCTCGGCGTCGTAGAAGTACTGGCCTTCGGCGCGCTCGTAGTACTTGTCGAAGCCGATGGTGTGGAGCATCCGCGGCAGCTGCGGGTTGAGGTAGCGGCTGTGCAGCTCGTAGCGCTCACCGCCGCGTTCGGCGACGAGGGCGGCGAGGTCGAAAGCGGGGCGGTCTGGGTCAACCGGCATGGCGCGGATTCGCTCCTCGGGTCGGTAGCAGGTTCTTGGCGAAGACGGCGGTCTGGGCCGCGACCCCGGTGCCGGTCAGGCCGGTCTCCTCCAGGATCTCCCCGCGCGCCGCGTGGCCGAGGAACTCCTGCGGCAGGCCCAGCACCCGCACCGGAACGTCCACGTCGGCGTCGCGCAGCGCCTGCGAGACGGCCGAACCGACGCCGCCGATCCGGCCGTTGTCCTCGACGGTGACCACCAGCCGGTGGGCGGCGGCGAGGTCGGGCAGCTCCGGGTCCACCGGCTTGACCCAGCGCGGGTCGACCACGGTCGCGGTGAAGCCCTCGGCGAGCAGCAGCCGGGCGGCGTCCAGGCAGGCCGAGGCGGTGGTGCCGACGGCGACCAGCAGGATCTCCGGCACCGCGCCGGTGCGCAGCAGCACGTCCATCCCGCCGATCCGTTCGATCGCCGCGACGGCGGGCCCGACGTTCCCCTTGGGGAAGCGCACCACGGTGGGGGCGTCCTCGACCGCGACGGCCTCGCGCAGCTGGGCCCGCAGCTGGTCGGCGTCGCGCGGCGCGGCCAGCCGCAGTCCGGGGACGACCTGGAGGATCGACAGGTCCCACATGCCGTTGTGCGAGGCACCGTCCGGCCCGGTCACCCCGGAGCGGTCGAGTACGAAGGTGACGCCCAGCCGGTGCAGGGCGACGTCCATCAGCACCTGGTCGAAGGCCCGGTTGAGGAAGGTCGCGTACACCGCGACCACCGGGTGCAGCCCGCCGGTGGCCAGGCCCGCCGCGCTGGTGACGGCGTGCTGCTCGGCGATCCCGACGTCGAAGGTCCGGTGCGGGTAGGCCTTGGCGAACGGTCCCAGCCCGACCGGCTGGAGCATCGCGGCGGTGATCGCCACCAGCTCGGGCCGCTCGGCGCCGAGCTCGACCAGTTCCGCGCCGAACACGGAGGTCCAGGAGACCCCGGCGCTGGGCGAGATCGGCAGGCAGGTGTACGGGTCGATCGGGTTGACGGCATGGAAGCGGTCGGCCTCGTCCTGCTCGGCCGGCAGGTAGCCGCGCCCCTTGACGGTCAGGCAGTGCACGATGACCGGGCCGCCGAAGTTGCGGGCCTGGCGCAGCGCCTGTTCGACCGCGCCCAGGTCGTGACCGTCGATGGGCCCGAGGTACTTGAGCCCGAGGTCCTCGAACATGCCCTGCGGCGCGAAGGCGTCCTTGAACCCCTTCTTGGCGCCGTGCAGCGCGTCGAAGATCGGCTGACCGACCAGCGGGGTGCGCTGCAGCGCCTCCTTGCCGAGGGCGAGGAAGCGCTCGTAGCCCTGGGTGGTGCGCAGGGTGGCCAGGTGGTGGGCCAGGCCGCCGATGGTCCTGGCGTAGGAGCGCTCGTTGTCGTTGACGACGATGACCACCGGCCGGTCACGCGCCTCGGCGATGTTGTTGAGCGCCTCCCAGGCGAGCCCGCCGGTGAGCGCGCCGTCGCCGATCACCGCGACGGTGTGCCGGTCGCGCTGGCCGAGCAGCTGGGCAGCCTTGGCCAGCCCGTCGGCGTAGGACAGCGCGGTGGAGGCGTGCGAGTTCTCCACCAGGTCGTGTTCGGACTCGGCCCGCGAGGGGTAGCCGGACAGCCCGCCCTTCGTCCGCAGTTTCGAGAAGTCCTGCCGGCCGGTGAGCAGCTTGTGGACGTAGCTCTGGTGCCCAGTGTCGAAGACGATCCGGTCGTACGGCGAGTCGAAGACCCGGTGCAGCGCGATGGTCAGCTCCACCACGCCGAGGTTGGGCCCGAGGTGGCCGCCGGTGCGGGTGACGGCGTCGATCAGGAAGTCGCGGATCTCGTCGGCGAGCAGCGGGAGTTCGGACGCGGGCAGCTTGCGCAGCTCGGCCGGGGATGTGACGCGGGAGAGCAGTGACATGGGTACACCTCACGACTCGATGCGGTGCGGCGGTGACTGCGCCCGAGGGGGCGGGGCCGGCCCGGGCACCGCGGCCCGGGCCGGCCTGAGCACGACCGGGCTCAGTGCCCGCGGTTGGCGCTGACGGTCTCGGTGATGGCGCGCAGCGACTGCTGGAGCGAGCCCATGGTCGCGAGGACGGCGGTCGGCTCGTAGCCGCAGTGGGCCATGCAGTTCTCGCAGCGCGGATCCTTGCCGCGGCCGTACTTGCTCCAGTCGGTCTTCTCGACCAGCTCGCGGTAGGTCGGCACGTAGCCGTCGGCCATCAGGTAGCAGGGCCGCTGCCAGCCGAACAGCGAGTAGTTGGGGATGCCCCAGGGGGTGCACTCGAAGTCGGCCTTGCCCTCCAGGAAGTCCAGGAAGAGCGGGCTGTGGTTGAGCCGCCAGCGCTGGCGGTTGCCGCCGGCGAAGGCCTTGCGGAACAGTTCGCGGGTCTGCTCGACGCCGAGGAAGTGCTCCTGGTCGGGGGCCTTCTCGTAGGCGTAGGCCGGGGAGATCATCATCTCGTCCACCTTCAACTCGTCGTTGAGGTAGTCGAGTACGTCGATGACCGTCTGCGCCGTGTCGGTGTTGAAGAAGGTGCTGTTGGTGGTGACCCGGAAGCCGCGCCGCTTGGCCTCCTTGATCGCGGCCACCGCCTCGTCGAAGGTGCCTTCCTTGGCCACCGACTCGTCGTGCCGCTCGCGCAGGCCGTCGATGTGCACGGCGAAGGTGAAGTACGGCGAGGGCTTGAACTTGTCGATCTTCTTGCGCAGCAGCAGCGCGTTGGTGCAGAGGAAGACGTACTTGCGGCGCTCCACCAGTTGTCGGACGATCTCGTCGATCTGCGGGTGCATCAGCGGCTCGCCGCCGGCGATCGAGACCATCGGGGCACCCGACTCCAGGACCGCGCCGACCGCCTGCGCGACGGGCATCCGCTGCTTGAGGACGCCCGCCGGGTGCTGGATCTTGCCGCAGCCCTCGCAGGCGAGGTTGCACGCGAACAGCGGTTCCAGCTCGACGATCAGCGGGAACTTGTCCCGGCGCTTGAGCAGCTTCTGCTGCAGCAGGTAGGTGCCGACCCGCACGGTCTGGCGCAACGGCATGGCCATGGCTAGCTCGCCTCCTGGGGGAGCGTCGAGGATGTGGGGTGGTTCAGGTGTGCGGAGCCGGTCCCGGGCTCCTGTCGGTACCAGTCGACCAGGGCGGGTACCGTCGCCCTCAGGGTCCGCCAGGCGCGCACCCCGGCCGGCAGGGTGCCGGGCCGCAGCAGCTCGTGCTCGGGGGTGTCCACCACCACCCGCAGGACGGCGACGGGCAGCGCCGGGCGCACCTCCCGCAGCGCGGACAGGACTGCGGCGGCCTCCATGTCGACGGCGAGCGCGCCCTGCAGGTGCAGCGCGCGCCGCTCGATGCCGCGCACCACGTGGTCGGCGGTGTGGTGCACCCCGGTGTGCGCGGTCAGCCCGTGTTCCTTGAGCGTCCGGGCCAGCTCCGGCCCGGAGTCGACCGGGTACAGGTGGCCCTCGGCGTCGCGCACGCCGTCGGCGGCCACCACGTCGCCCGACGCCACGCCCGGGCCGACGGCGGCGCCGAATCCGGCCACCACGACGGCGCCGTAGCCGCCCGGGGCGGAGCTGAGCACCCGTCGGACGGCCAGCCCAGCACGCCGCCGGCCGACCCCGGTGCGCACCAGCACCGGGGCGCCGCCGGCGGCGCCCCGCCAGTCACCGCCGCGCAGGGCCCAGACCTCGGGGCCCAGTGCGCAGAGCACCAGCAGGGGGGCGGTGGTCACCGCGCCGCCCCGATCGCCGGGGTACCGCTCGGCTTCGCCATGCCGGGAGCGCCGTTGAGGTAGCGGCCGAGCGCGGTGACCGGGAAGACCAACCGGTACAGGTGGTAGTTGATGGAGAAGTCCCACGGAAACCCGGTGCCGGTGAACTGCGGTTCGTCCCAGGTGCCCTCGGGCAGCTGGGTGCGCACCAGCCAGTCCACGCCGCGCTCCACCGACGGGTTGGCCCGGCCGTCCGGGCCCTCACCGGCCGCGAGCAGCGCCATCAGCGCCCATGCGGTCTGCGAGGCGGTGGAGTCGCCCCGCCCGGCCCAGCGCTCCGGGTCGTCGTAGGAGCGCATGTCCTCGCCCCAGCCGCCGTCGGCGTTCTGCCGGTCCTCCAACCAGCGCACCGCCCGGCGGATCGCCGGGTGCTCGTCCGGGACACCGGCCGCGACCAGGGCGGGCAGCACCGAGCCGGTGCCGTAGATGTAGTTGGTGCCCCAGCGGCCGAACCAGGAGCCGTCCGCCTCCTGGTTGCGCAGCAGCCACTCGATGCCGCGCCGGGTCCGCGGGTCCCGGGCCCGGCCGGTCTCGGCGAGCATCTCCACCACGTGGGCGGTGACGTCGGCGGACGGCGGGTCGACCACCTCGCCGAAGTCGCAGAACGGCAGCTTGTTGGGCAGCAGGCTGGTGTTGTCGACGTCGAAGGCGCCCCAGGCGCCGTTCTTGGACTGCATACCGAGGTTCCAGAGCACGCCCCGGTCCACCGCCGCGTCGACCTTGGCCTGGTCGGGGTGGGCGACCCGGCGCAGCGCGAGCACCACCTCGGCGGTGTCGTCGATGTCGGGGTAGGTGTCGTTCTCGAACTCGAAGGCCCAGCCGCCGGCCGGCAGCCCGGGCCGCTGGACGGACCAGTCGCCGCGCTTGCGGATCTCCTCGCCGAGCATCCAGTCGACGGCGGAGACCAGCGCCGGGTGGTCGGCCGGCACCCCGGCGTCGACCAGCGCGATGGTGGCCAGGCAGGTGTCCCAGACCGGGGACTGGCAGGCCTCCATCCAGCGCATGCCGTCCTCGGTGTGCACGGTGAAGCGGTCGAACGAGGAGAGCCCGGCCTTCATCACCGGGTGCTCCAGCTCGTAGCCCTCCAGGTGCAGGGCGATCAGCGAGTAGACGGCCGGGGGCTGGATGCCGCCCCAGCAGCCGTCGGCCTCCTGCCGCTCGACGATCCAGCGGCAGGCCTGGGAGACGGCGAGCCGGCGCAGCGGCCGGAAGGCCCGACGGTGGTAGGCGTGCAGCGCCTTGTCGAGGCGCTCGAACAGACCGTCCCAGCTGGTGGCGGGGGCGAGCGGCCGGTCGGGGTACGGGTGGTCCGGGTCGGTGTGCAGCTCAGTGAGCTGGAAGGGGGCCGGACGGACCGGGCGGTGGGCCGAGACGACGGTCAGCGGGACGATGGTCTGGCGGGCCCAGCAGCCGAAGGCGTAGATGTTCAGCGGCAGCCACTTGGGCAGGAAGATGATCTCCGGCGGCATCTCGGGCAGCCGTTCCCAGGGCCACCAGCCGAAGAGCGCGAGCCAGATCCGGGTGAACACCCGGGCGGCCGCGATGCCTCCGGCGGAGCGGACGTAGCGCGCGGCGGCCAGCATGTGCGGGGCGTTCGGGTCGTCACCGGCGAGCTTGAGGGCGACGTACGCCTCGACCGTGGTGGACAGCTCGGGCGGCCCGCCGTGGAAGGTGGCCCAGGTGCCGTCCTCCCGCTGCTGCGAGCGGATCCACTCCGCGGTGGCCCGGGTCTGCTCCTCGGTCCTGATGCCCAGGAACTGGCGGAGCAGTAAGTCCTCGGCGTCCATGGTGACGTTGGTCTCCAGGTCGCCCTTCCACCAGCCCTCGGAGGACTGCAGCGAGAGCAGGTGGGTGGTCGCGCGCGCCAGGGCCTCGCGCGCGTCGGCGGGCCGGAGTTCCGCCTCACCGGCCGGCCGGAGCTGGTCGGTGTCCTCGGGCTGCCACCGCCCCGCACCCAGCAGGGTCGGGGGGCGGTCGCCCACCGCGACCGGCTCGGAATCGTACTCAGGGTCGAGCCGGCCGTCCGCGGTTGCTGTCAACGTAACGTCACCTCTCTCGTACCACCACGAATTCGGCGAGTGCGACGAAGTGCTCGCGCACCACGTCGGACATGGGCACCTCGTCCAGGGCGGCGAGGGCAGTCGTGTGCTGGCGGCGGGCCTCCTCCTGGGTCCAGGCCCGGCCGCCGGCCTCCTCGATCAGCGCGGCCCGGGCGGCGAGCTCGGGCTCGCTCTCCAGGCCCCGGCCCTTCGGGTCCGCCAGCTCCTCGGCCAGCCGGCGCGAGGCCTGGCCGCCCTCGGCCAGTGCGGCGGCGACCGGCAGGGACTTCTTGCGCTGGCGCAGGTCGCCCCAGTGCGGCTTGCCGGTGACCTCGGTGGCGCCCCAGATGCCGAGCAGGTCGTCCACCGCCTGGAAGGCCAGGCCCAGGTGGTGGCCGTAGCGCTGGAGCGCGTCGGACACCTTGTCGTCGGCCCCGGCCAGCACCGCGCCGATCGCCGAGGCGGCGGCCAGCAGCGCCGCCGTCTTGCCGCCCTCCATCTCCAGGCACTCGGCGACGGTGACGCTGTCGCGCTGCTCGAAGGCGACGTCCATGGCCTGGCCGTCGATCAGCCGGCGGGTCGCGGTGGTGAGCAGCCGGACGGCACGCGCGGCGTCGGCGGGGCTCGTGCCGCCGGTCGCCGCGGCGTCGAGCAGCACCTCCGTGCCGAGCGTGGCCAGGGCGTCGCCGACCAGGATCGCCTGGGCCGGCCCGAAGACCGTCCAGGCGGTGGCCCGGTGCCGCCGGGTCTCGTCACCGTCCATCAGATCATCATGAAGGAGGGAGAAGTTGTGCACCAGCTCAACGGCGACCCCACCGGGCACACCCACCTCGGGCGCCGCACCGGTGGCCTGGGCGGAGAGCAGCGCCAGCGCCGGACGCACCGCCTTGCCGCTGTCCCCCTCCACCGGGGTGCCGTCCCGGTCGATCCAGCCGAAGTGATAGGCCGCGACGGTGTCCATCGGTGCGGCCAAACGGGCGACGGCAGCCCGGAGCGGCGGGGTGCAGAGCGTACGGCTGCGGGCGAGCAGCTCCGGCACCGAGACCGGTTCGGCGTGCGCCGTGCCTCCGACGGCGAAGCCGGTGCGTGACTCCACGTGCGTTCCCTCTCCCTCGTGGTGCCGGACCGCACGGGGCGGCCGGGTGCTGTCGGTGCGGCTGGTGTCGATGGTGGTGCCGAAGCGAACGGTGTCGGTGCGGCCGATCGGGCCGATGCGGCCGACAGTACGCCCGTCGGCTCTGGCGGGCTCTCCGGCCGAGGGGCCCGCCGTCACCTGGGCCACCTCCCGTCGCCCCGGTCCACCGGCACCCGGACGCCGGCCGCGGCGAGCGCGGCGTCGGCGGCGGCGTGGCCGCTGCGCACGGCGCCCTCCATGGTCGCGGGCCAGCCGGTGGCGGTCCACGAGCCGGCCAGCAGCAGGCCGGGGACGGCCGTCGCGGCCGACGGGCGCAGCGCGGCGGTGCCCGGGGCGCCGTCGAAGGTGGCGGTGCGCTCCCGGGTGACGAAGAAGTCCAGCACCTCGGCCCCGGCGGCGGCCGGCAGCAGCCGGGCCAGCTCGGGCAGGTAGCGGCGGCGCAGTTCGGCCACCGGCAGGTCGATCTCGTCCTGGACGGCGGACTGCGAGAGCGCCAGGTACTGGGCGCCCGGGTGGGCTCGGCCGATCGAGGTGCCGGCCAGGCCGGAGTGGGTGGTGCGGTCGAAGACCCACTGGACCGGGGAGCCGAGCGCGGCGAAGAAGGGCCGGCGCAGCACCTTGCGGTCGTAGACCACGTGCACGTTGAGGATCGGCGCGGTGCCGAAGTCGGCAAGTCGCTCGGTCACGGCGCCCGGCGGCAGCAGGGCGGCCGCGCTGCCCTGGGCCCCGGCCAGCACGACGGTGTCGGCGGCGAGCAGTTCCCCGCCCTCCAGCCGGACGGCGTGCTGGGGCGCGGCCGGCTTGAGTTCCGCGACCCGGGCGCGCAGCAGCACCTTCACGCCGGCGCGTTCCAGTTCGGCGAGCGCCCGGTCGTGGTGGATCGCGCCGAGCGGGACGGCGGCGATGCCGATGTCGGCGGCGCCCGGGTCGGAGAGCAGACCGGTCTTGAACACCTTGGCGGCGAGCGCCAGCGACACCTGGTCGGCCCGGGCGTTCAGCGTGGCGACGCCGACCAGGTCCCACAGCGCGGCCGTGGTGGCGGCGTTCTGCCCGTTGCGGCGCAGCCACTCGCCGAAGGAGAGCCGGTCCAGCGCCGGGTCGTCGAGGTCCAGGCCCTTGAGGGCGAGCGCGCCGCGGACCACCCGGGCGCGGTCGGCCGGCGACAGGTGCGGGTAGCGGGCGAGGCTGCCGGCCAGGTGCAGCGGGACGGGCAGGCCGGCCCGGCGCAGTCGGCCCAGGGTGCGTACCGGGGCCGCGTCGGGGCCGGTGGCGGAGAGCACCGGGACGTCCAGGCGGTCCTGCAGATGGGTCATCCGGGTGGCGCCGAGGCGCTCCAGCAGGCCGCGGTAGGCGGTGCAGCAGCGCAGGTAGACGTGCTGGCCGTTGTCGACGGTCAGCTCGCCGCGCTGGAAGGAGAAGGCCAGGCCGCCGAGCCGGGGCCGCCCCTCCGCGAGCGTGACCTCGTGGCCGGCCTCGGCCAGTCTCAGTGCGGAGGTGATCCCGGCCAGGCCACCGCCGACCACGACGGCGGCCGGGCGCGCGGCATCGGCTCGCCCGGTCATCGGACCTCCCCCTCGAAGTCGCTGGACCGCGCGGCGGCGGTCGCTGTGGCAGGCACGCCGGCGGTCGGCGCCGCCGTGGTCCACACGGTCGTGGTCAGCACGGATCTACCCGGTGATTCCCCGCTGACACAGCGTGACAGAACTGTGACGAGAATCAAGAACGCCCCCCGGCGAGCCCGGAAAGCGCCACGTACGCCTTCTCCCAGCCCGGCAGCGAGACCCGGCCGCGCAGCACCGACTCCGGGTCGGCGGCGATCCGGCCGAGCAGCCGGTGGTAGATCCCCGCCATCGCGGCGGTGCAGGCGCGACTGCGGCGGTCGAGCATCGGCAGCAGCCGCAGGCCCTCCTCGAAGGCGGCCTGGGCGCGGGCGGCCTCAAAGGCCACCAGGCCGGTGAAGTCGGCGCCGACCGGCGGCTTGGGCAGCGCGAAGCCCTGCTCGCAGCCGAACCGGACCAGGTCCTCGCCTGGCAGGTAGGTGCGGCCGTTCAGGGCGTCCTCGCGCAGGTCGCGCAGGATGTTGGTGAGCTGCAGGGCCAACCCCAGAGTGTCCGCGTACCGCGCCCCGAGCTCGGGGTCGTCGCAGCCGTACACGCCCAGCGAGAGCCGGCCGATCGCGCCGGCCACGCAGCGGCAGTAGACCTTCAGCTCCTCGTAGGTCTGGTACTCGGCGCCCTTGAGGTCCATCTCGACGCCGTCGATCAGCTCGTCGAAGCCGCCGAGCGGGATCGGGAAGCGCCGGGCCGCGTCGGCCAGGGCCACCTTGATCGGGTCGGTGTCGTCCTCGGCGACCACCCCGGTGCGGACCTCGTCCACCAGTTCCCGGGTGCGCAGCAGCGCCTCGGCCTTGCGGTCGTCCGGGAGGTCGCCGTCGCCGATGTCGTCCACCCGGCGGGCCAGGGCGTACAGGGCCGACATGGCCAGCCGCTTGGGCTCGGGCAACAGCCGGATGCCGTAGCTGAAGTTGCGCGCCTGCATCCCGGTGACTGCCTCGCAGTACCGGTACGCCGCCATGACCTGGGCCGACGCCAGTGGTGATGCCGCCACTCGGGCGTTCACCTTCCCTTCGCGAAGATGGCCGCCGCCTTCGCTGCGAGGCGGCGCTTGTCCGGCTTCGCCTGCTGGGCGAGTACGTCGTACCCGGCGTCCTCGACGGCCGCCAGGGCCGCGTAGCCGCCGGCGGTGAATCCCGCCAGGAGCAGTCGAAGCCTCCCCCGAACCGTACCTACCAATGGTGCGCCGCGGTCGAGCAGGGTGCGGGCCCGTTCGGCCTCGAAGGCGATCAGCTCCCGCACCGCTCCGTTCGCACTGGGGGCGGCGAGGTCGGCCTCGGTGACGCCGAAGCGCTCCAGGTCCTCGGTGGGGAGGTAGATCCGGCCGTGGGAGAGGTCCTCGGCGACGTCCTGCAGGTGCTCGACCACCTGGAGGCCACTGCAGATGGCGTCCGACAGCGCGAGCCGCTCGGGGGTGGCGGCGCCCGCGATGGCCAGCACCAGGCGGCCCACCGGGTCGGCGGAGAGGGTGCAGTAGCCGATCAGGTCGTCGTAGGTGGCGTAGCGGGCGGTGGTCTGGTCCACCCGGTTGGCCTCGATCAGATGGCGGAACGGCTCGGGGGTCAGGGCGCGCCGGTCGACCAGCGGGACCAGCGCCTGCATCAGCGGGTGGCGGGGCCGGTCGGCGCCGCCGGGGCGCAGGGCGGTCTCGAAGACCCGGTCGAGGTCGTGCTCCAGTCCGTCGAGCAGGGCGAGCCGGAAGGCGACCTCCGCCGGGCTCGGCGGGCCGGACTGGTCCGAAGGGGTGGCGGGGGGCCGCTGCTCGATCCCGAGCAGGGTGGCGGTGGCCGCCGGGTCGGCCAGGTCCCCGTCGCCGGCGTCGTCGACCAGCCGGGCGAAGCCGTAGACCCTCATCAGGTCGTCCCGCCAGGCCGCGGGCACGAAGAACGGGGCGACCGGGAAGTTCTCCGCACCCGCCTTCTCCAGGGTCTGTCCCACGGAGGGGTTCACCGGCGTATCTCTGGGCTGGGCCGAAGCCGACACTGCAGTCACTCCCCCGTTCTACACCGCTGGGTATCACCGGTCCGACTCGGACACGCGTCCGAGCGCGGGCGTCACGCACGACACACCACCCCCGCACCTACAGCCTGACACCACGGGCCGCGCCCGAGAAGAGCGCCCCGCCCGCGCACAGGGGCGCTCACCCCCGCGGCGGCGGGCCACCCGGGGTACCGGTGGCCGCATGCCGAAGGGCCGGCCCCGGAGCATTCCGGAGCCGGCCCTGCACAGCCGGGAGTTCTGCCCTACCGCTGGTTACGGGCGCTCGCCGCGCTCGTAGCGGCCGACGACCTCGTCGGTCGGGCCGTCCATGACCAGCTCGCCGGCCTCGATCCAGATGGTCCGCTCGCACACCTCGCGGATCGAGTTGTTGTCGTGGCTGACCAGGAATACCGTACCGGCGGACCCGCGCAGCTCGTCGATGCGCTTCTTGCTGCGCTGCTGGAAGGCCTGGTCACCGGTGGCCAGCGCCTCGTCGATCAGCAGCACGTCGTGGGCCTTGGCGGCGGCGATCGAGAAGCGCAGGCGCGCGCCCATGCCGGAGGAGTAGGTGCGCATCGGCAGGGAGATGAAGTCGCCCTTGTCGTTGATCCCGGAGAAGTCGACGATGTCCTGGTAGCGCGCCTTCACCTGGGACGGGGTCATGCCCATCGCCAGGCAGCCCAGGATGACGTTGCGCTCACCGGAGAGCTCGTTCATCAGGGCCGCGTTGACGCCTAGCAGCGAGGGCTGGCCGTTGGTGTAGATGCCGCCCTTCTCGGTCGGCAGCAGGCCCGCGATGGCGGCCAGCATGGTCGACTTGCCGGAGCCGTTGGAGCCGATCAGGCCGACGGCCTCGCCCTTGTACGCGGTGAAGCTGATGCCCTTCACCGCGTGCACCTCGCGCACGCCGGCGCCGCGCTTGCGGCTGAGGATGCGGCTCATCGCCGAGGTGGCGCTGCCCTTGCCGGAACCGGCGCCGTGCACCCGGTAGACGATGTGCACGTCGTCGACGACGACGGTGGGCTCGCGGGCCACGCTGGTGGCCGGGACGGCGTCGCGCTTGCTCAGGTCGGTGTCAGCCACGACCGTACTCCTCCTCGGCCTTCCAGAAGAAGACGTATCCGATGACGAACATGCCGACGCCCCAGGCCAGACCATACGTCCACTGGTGCGGCGGGATGGTCTGGTGCGCGGACTGGTGCTTGTTGTAGATGATCGGCGCGAAGGCGTGCCGGAGCAGGTCCATGTAGACCGAGGCCGGGTTGAGGGCCATGATCGTCTGGATGTAGTGCGGCCAGGTCGAGATCTTGTCCTGGATGCTGAACATCACACCGGACAGGAACATCCAGGCGCGCATCACGAACGGGATCAGCTGCGAGATGTCGCTGGTCTTCGAACCGATCCGGGCGAAGATCAGCGAGACGCCGGTGTTGAACAGGGTCTGCAGGAACAGCGCCGGGATGATCAGCAGCCAGGTCTTGCCCGGCGTGATGCCGGCCGCCAGCACGGTGATGACCAGCACGATCATCGAGATCAGCAGCTGCTGGAGCTGGATCACGGTGAAGGCGATCGGCAGGCTGGCGCGCGGGAAGTGCAGCGCGCGGATCAGGCCGAGGTTGTCCGAGATCGCCCGGGTGCCGGACTGCACCGCGTTCTGGGTGAACTGGAAGATGAAGACGCCGATGCAGAGCCAGGCGATGTAGGTGTTCGGCGGGAAGTTGTCCTTGCTCTTCAGGATGACGCCGAAGACCAGGTAGAACACACCGCAGTTGAGCAGCGGGGTCACGACCTGCCAGAGCTGGCCCAGCTTGGCGTCGGTGTACTGGGCCACCAGACGGGCGGTGGCGAAGGCCCAGATGAAGTGGCGCCGCGTCCAGAGCTGCTTGGTGTAGGAGAACAGCCCGGGCCGGGCACCGCTCACCGACAGACCGTACTTGTCCGCAAGCTGCTTGGGGGTCAGGCCCGCGTCCGCCCCCCTCGGGGCCGAGAGGCTGACGGGTTCACTCACTGTCGACACATTCGTCCTTCACGCGGGATCGGTCGGGGCGGCCGGTCGGCGGGGGTCCGCCGGCCTTGCGCCGATGGGGATCCACTGGGATCACGGGGGATTCCGGCCGGTGTGTGGTCACCGACCGTGGCGATCGATCACCTGATCCAATCAGATGATCGGAGGTCGTCCCATCCTGGTCAGTCGCCAGACGGTACGCCATCGCATGGGCTTGCGCGGACCGCAGGGTTCGCGCAAGCCCGCCCGGAATCCGCCCAGCCAGGCCTTCAACCCCTCGGCGGAGGGGCGTCGGGCCAGGGTCAGCAGAAACCAGGTTCCCAGATAGAGAGGCACCAACGGGGCCGGAAGGTTCCGCCTCGCGAGCCAGACCCTGTTACGGGCCACGTTGTGGAAGTAGGCGGCGTGCCGGGCCGGCGAGGTCGCCGGGTGGTGCAGCACCACGTCCGCCCGGTAGTCGATGGCCCAGCCGGCGTCCAGCGCGCGCCACGCGAGGTCGGTCTCCTCGTGGGCGTAGAAGAACTCGGCGGGCAGCTGCCCGGCCTGCTCGAACACCTTGCAGCGCACGGCGCTCGCACCGCCCAGGAAGGTGGTCACCCGGGAGGAGCGCATCGGGTCGCTGGCGCGCAGCCGGGGGACGTGCCGACGCTGGGTGACACCGGTGTCGGGGTCCTCGATCCGGAAGGACACGATGCCCAGCTCCGGGTCGGCGGTGAACGCCTCGCGCAGCAGCCGGGCCGAGTCGGTGCGCGGCAGCAGCCCGTCGTCGTCCAGGAACAGGACGGCGTCCACGTCCCGGCCGTCCGGCCCGAACAGCTCGATTCCGACGTTGCGGCCGCCCGGGATGCCGAGGTTCTCCGGCAGCCCGACGGCGCGCACGCCCTCCGGCAGCGGGGGCAGCTCGACGCCCTGGCCGACCACGGCGAGCTCGACGGCCGGGCCCTCCTGGGCGCGGACGGACTCGATCAGGGCGTTGAGCTCGGCGGGCCGGTTGCCCATGGTGATGATGACGACACCGAGGCGGAAGCTCTCCGCGGTGATGGAAGTGGTCATGCGCCCGCCCCGCTCCGCTCGGCGAGGGCGTCGGCCCACGCGCGGCCTTCGATCATGAACTCGCTCCGTCCGGTCATCGCAGCCTGCTCGACAGGACGATGCTCAGCAGGTGCAGCACGGTCTGCAGCATGGCGATGGCCGCCAGCACCACGACCGCGAGCCGGGTGAAGAACAGCCCGCCGTGCACGGCGTCGGCGACCCCGGCCGCCAGGATGAACAGCGAGGCCTCGACCGCGCCGACCAGGCGGTGGAACTTCAGGAAGGAGGCCGCCCGGCGCGCCTTGGCCATCGAGGAGGAGCGCGGCACCGAGGCGCTGTCCTCGACGGCCGTCATGCCGCTGCGGGCCCGGGCCACGTCCACCAGGTCCGTCTCGGACTTGATCAGGATGGCGCCGAGCGCGGCCAGCGTGCCGAGGAACGCCCACTCCCAGTGGGAGCCGTGGCCCTCGCGGTGCAGCAGGTCGGTGGCGCGCAGGCCGAGGCCGGTCAGCAGGGCCGCCTCGGACATGTAGTGGCCGACCCGGTCCAGGTAGACACCGGTGAGCGAGGTCTGCCGGCGCCAGCGGGCCACCTCGCCGTCCACGCAGTCCAGCAGCAGGTAGACCTGGATCAGCAGCGCGCCCAGGATCGCGCCGGCGATGCCCGGGACGACCAGCGCGGCACCGGCCAGGATGCCGGTGAACATCATCAGGTACGTCAGGCCGTTGGGCGTGATCGCCGTCATGGTGGACAGCACGCGGGTGATCCGCAGCGAGATCTTCCGCATGTACAGACGCCCGGCCCAGTGCTCGGCGCTGCGGCGCTGGAGCATGCCCTCCGGGTGGATCACCGCGCGCAGTTCCTCGATCGAGGGCCGGCGGGTCAGGTCCACCGGGGGCCGCGCGCCCGCGGTGGAGGGGTCAGCTGTTGACGGCTTGGACATAGTCGGCGTACGCGTCCCTGATTGCGGAAGGGGAGAGGTCGAGGTGTTCCAGGATGGTGTAGCGGCCCGGGCGGGTGTTTGGAGCGTAGTGCACCGCCTCGGTGAACTCCGCATCGCTGAAACCCATTTGAGCGGCGGTAACCGGCAGTCCGTGGCGCGCCAGGCATTCCACGATCAGACCGGTCAGCTCGCGCTCGCCCCGCAGGAAGCTGGCGAACGCGGCGCCGAGGCCCACCTGTTCGCCGTGCTGGGCGGAACGCTTGGGGTACATCACGTCCAGGGCATGGCAGATCTCGTGGCAGGCACCCGAGGAGGGCCGGGAACTGCCCGCGATGTTCATCGCGATGCCGGACAGTACCAGGGCTTCCGCGAGGGCCGTCAGGAGGTCCTGGTCCTGAGTGCTCCCGGGGTGCCGCAGCAGGTTCGCGCCCGCCGAGCGGGCCATCGCCACGGCCAGTCCGTCCACCGGTTCACCGGTGACGGCGTGCGACAACTCCCAGTCCGCACAGGCCGAGATGTTGGAGACGACGTCCCCGATGCCGGCCGCCACGAAGCGCGGCGGGGCCTGCCGGATCACGTCCAGGTCGACGATGATGCCGATCGGGCTGGGCACTCCGTAGGAGCCCCGGCCGGCGTCGTTGTCGAGGGTGGAGACCGGCGAGCAGATGCCGTCGTGCGCGAGGTTGGTGGCCACCGCGACCACCGGCAGGCCGACCCGGGCGGCGGCGTACTTGGCGGCGTCGATGATCTTGCCGCCACCGAGGCCGACGACCGCGTCGTAGTGCTTGCCGTGCATCTCCTCGGCGAAGCGCACCGCGCTGTCGAGGCTGCCGTCGTCCACGTTGTACCAGTCGGCGCCGGGCAGGACGGGCTCCAGGCGCTCGCGCATCGCGGCGCCGGAGCCGTTGCTGATCGCCACCGCGATCCGGCCCGAGGCCGACAGCCGCTGGTCCGCGAGGATGCCGCCGAGCGCGTCCAGCGCGCCCGGGCGGATCTCCGCGAACAGCGGCGACGGGACCAATCGGGTCAGTACTGGCACGCGATCTCCCGGGCCTTCGCCAGGTCGTCGTGGTTGTCGACCTCGACCCAGGAGACCTCGCCGATCGGCTGCACGTCGATCCGCAGGCCCCGGTTGACCATCTCCTGGTAGCCGTCCTCGTAGTACAGCTGCGGGTCGCGCTCGTAGGTGGCGCGCAGCGCGTCGGTCAGGTCGGCCGCCGCGGCGGGGTTGATCACGGTGACGCCGATGTACTCGCCGGTCGCATCGGCCGGGTCCATCAGCTTGGTGATGCGGCGCATGCCCGCGGCCGGGTCGACGACGACCTTCATCTCCTCGTCGGCGAGCTTCTTCACCGTGTCGAGGGCGAGCAGGATGCCGGGGGCCCGGCCGTCCTCGACGAGGCGCCGGTTGCCCTCCAGCATGGTGCGCTGGACGGAGGCCGGGTGGACGGTGTCGCCGTTGGCCAGCAGCAGGCCCTCGGAGAACAGCTCGCGGGCACACCAGAGCGAGTAGGCGTTGTTCCACTCCTCGGCCTTGTCGTTCTCGACCAGGTGGAGCTTGACCCCGTACTTGCTCTCCAGGGCGTCCTTGCGGTCGTACACCGCCTCCTTGCGGTAGCCGACGACGATCGCCGCGTCGCGCAGTCCGACCTCGGCGAAGTTGCCCAGGGTGAGGTCCAGGACGGTCCGCTCCCCGTCGACCGGCACCAGCGCCTTGGGCAGGGTGTCGGTGTACGGGCGCAGCCGGCGGCCGGCGCCGGCTGCCAGAACGAGGCCGATCATGCGGGGTCTCCTGATCCGTCGTGCGTCGTGCTGCGCGCGCGGGATGTGCCAACGGGTCGGCCGCGCTCGGGTGCGCCGGACCGGTGTTCGACCCGGCCGGGCGGCGGCGCGCCGGTACCGGCACAGATCCGGGCAGCGTGTCGTATGTGATGGTAGGCGACCGGGGCGACCCACCCGAACGCGCCCGGTGGCGGTGTGGTGACGGTGGGGTGACCGAGCCGTGATCGAACGGCCTCCGAACGCCTCCCGAACGGTCCTGCGAATGAAATGACTCTTCCGGGGGCGTCCTGGACCCTTCTCCGCCCGGATCAGGACGCCCGTGGGTCATGATCCGCCCGGTTGTGCGTGGGACCCGTCCGGACCGCCACCCATACGGCAGACTGGAGCCCGATGCCGGCGCCGGTGCCCCCGCTGTGTCCGCTGCACTCCACCCGGTGCACCCGACGCACCCGATGCTTCCGTTGCTCCCGCCCCCCGAAAGAGGCCTCATGCCCCAGAGTCTGCCGACCGAACCGACGCACTTCGACGCCGAGATCGACACCGGTCTCAACGTGGAGACAGACGTGGCGGTCGACCCACAGGGCCTGTCCGCCGCCGCTGCGGGTACCGAGATCCTGCTGGAACTGGTCGACGACGCGGGCGTCACGATCGGCACCGCCGAGAAGCTCTGGGCGCACCAGCAGCCGGGTCGGCTGCACCGGGCCTTCTCGGTGTTCCTCTTCGACCGCCAGGGCCGGCTGCTGCTGCAGCGCCGAGCCCTCGGCAAGTACCACTCCCCCGGCGTCTGGTCGAACACCTGCTGCGGGCACCCGTACCCGGACGAGCCGCCCTTCGTGGCCGCCGCCCGGCGCACCGCCGAGGAGCTGGGCGTCGCACCGGCACTGCTCTGCAAGGCGGGGACGGTCCGCTACGACCTGCCGGACGAGGCCTCCGGGCTCATCGAGCGGGAGTGGAACCACCTGTTCGTGGGTCTGGTCACCGCTCCGGTCGAACCCAACCCGGACGAGGTGGACGACTTCGCCTTCGTCACCGCGCAGGAGCTGCGGGAGCTGCGGGCCGAGCGGCCGTTCTCGGTGTGGTTCGAGACGGTCTTCGAGGCGGCACTCCCGGGGATCCGGGAGATCGCCGGGCGGGACTGGTAGGACCGTCGGGCCGGCGCGTTCACGGTGGGTCGGCGGCCGTGCCCGGCCGGGCGGGCCGAGCGGGCCGAGCGGGCCGGTCAGTGCTCGGGATCCGGGGGGACGGGCAGCGAGGCCCAGATGACCTTGCCGCCCTCCCCCGTGCGTTCGACGTCACACACCCCGCCGGCCTGCAGGGTCACGCTCTTCACCAGCAGCAGGCCGCGCCCGCCGGTGCGGGCGGTGTCGCTCTCCAGGGCCTTCGGCCGGTACGGATCGCCGTCCTCCACGGACACCCGCACCCAGCCCCGGCGCACCGACAGCTCGGTCGTCACCTCGGGTGACAGCTCGGCCGCGTGCGTCACCGCGTTGCTGACCAGCTCGGAGACGATCAGCAGCAGGTCGTCCACCAGCTCCTGGTAGCGGACCCCGGCCATGCCCTGGGCCAGCAGGCGGTCCCGTACCGCGTGCCGGGTGTGCGGCACGGAGGCTTCGACGGCGGGCACCCGGAAGTGCCAGACGCCCTCGGCGGGGCCGCCGGTGCCCTTCCGGTCGGCGTTCCCGTGGGGTTTCCGGCGGGACTTCCGGTGGAGTTTCGGCTCGGGCCTCGCGGGTCCGCCGGGCTGGCCCCGTTGGTCCGGTTGCTCGGACTGCTCGGGTCGGTAGGGCTGCCCGGGTTTCTCGGGCCGGTCCGGCTGCTCGGGTCGGTCGGGCCCGCTCACCGCGCGGCCGACGTCGGTGCGCGCGCCGTCCTGGCCGCCGCGTCTCGGTTCGGCCTCCGCCGTTCCGCTGATCTGCTCCACGTCCAGCCGCCCTTCGTCCGCGACCCGGGAATCAGGCGATCCGCTCATGGCGCCCTCGGTCCACAGAGGCTAGGAGAGCGGTCGTCGCGGCCGTGGCACCGTCGACAACTTGCCCGTGTCGGATCGATTCCGGCCCGAGGCGATCGCTCGCTATGCCGAAACCGACCGTTTGCTTCGCGCTCGCCACCGCTTCGGCCGGGGTTCGAGCGCCCTGGCGAGCCGTCCCAGCCAGTCCGGCCAGGCCTCGCGTCCCCATGGGCCGCACGGCCGGACGGGACTCCCGCCCCCGGGCCGAGGAAACGCAGGTGAGAAGCACTCCAGAACCCTGGTAATGTTCTCTCTGTCGCCGAGGGGGCGAGAGAAAAACCCCCGGAGCACACACCTTGTCCGGGTGGCGGAATGGCAGACGCGCTAGCTTGAGGTGCTAGTGCCCTTTATCGGGCGTGGGGGTTCAAGTCCCCCCTCGGACACAGCCGAATTCCCCGTGGGATCCGAAAGGAACCCACGGGGAATTTCCTTTTTCCCGGTTCGATTTCCCCGGCCCGACCCTCGATCCACTGCGTCGGCGGTGTGGCGTCGGCCTCTTCACGGGGACCGCCCCGCCCGGAAACCGGACACGAGATGGCAACGATCGGGCGGTTTGAGCTTCCTCTGAGGTATTCGCCCCATTTCGAACCATAGGCTTCTGGGGTTTGTCCGGAATACCGACCCAAAACCGTAAAAGCTCCGACACCACCCGATGAACCCCGAGCGAGAGGACCGATACGTTGAGTGAGCCTGAATCGTCGACGGCATCACATCAGAACTACCGTCGATCGCTCGGCACGATCAGCCTGACCGCCGTCGGGCTGGGGTCGATCATCGGATCCGGCTGGTTGTTCGGTGCCGAGCGGGCGGCCAAGCTGGCCGGCCCCGCCTCGATCCTGGCCTGGGTGATCGGCGCCGCCGTGGCACTGACCATCGCCCTCACCTACAGCGAGCTGGGCTCAATGTTCCCCAAGGCCGGCGGCATGGTCCGGTACGGCCAGTACTCGCACGGCTCGCTGGCCGGCTACCTGGCGGCCTGGGCCAACTGGATCGCCATCGTCTCGGTCATCCCGGGCGAGGCCACCGCCTCCGTGCAGTACATGAGCTCCTGGCACTACGGCTGGGCCAAGGCCCTGTACGACGGCAAGGAGCTGAGCACCAGCGGCGTCGCACTCGCGAGCGTCCTGCTCCTCGTGTACTTCGCGCTGAACTGGTTCGCCATCACGCTGTTCGCCAAGACCAACACGGCGATCACCGTCTTCAAGGTCGTCGTACCGACGCTGACCGCTGGCGCACTGCTCTTCGCGCACTTCGACACCTCGCACTTCACCGACCACGGCGGTTTCGCGCCGAACGGCTGGAGCGCGGTGTTCACCGCCGTGGCGACCTCCGGCATCGTCTGGGCCTTCAACGGCTTCCAGTCGCCGCTCAACCTGGCCGGTGAGGCCCGCAACCCCGGCAAGTCGCTGCCGAAGGCCGTGATCAGCTCGATCCTGATCGCCCTGGTGATCTACATCGCGCTCCAGGTCGCCTTCCTGGGCGCCGTGCCGGACGACGGCCTGGCCAACGGCTGGGGCGGCCTCGGCTACACCTCGCCGCTGGCCGACCTCGCGATGGCCTGGGGCCTCAACTGGCTCGCCATGCTGCTGTACGCGGACGCGTTCGTCTCGCCGTCCGGCACCGGCATGATCTACGCCGCCACCACCTCGCGCATGATCCACGGCGTGCAGGAGAACGGCCACCTGCCGAAGATCTTCGGCAAGGTCGACGCCAAGACCGGCATCCCGCGCCCGGCGCTGCTGCTCAACCTGGTGGTCGCCTTCCTGTTCCTCGCGGTCTTCCGCGGCTGGGGCTCGCTCGCCGAGATCGTCTCGGTGGCCACCGTGATCTCGTACATCACCGGCCCGGTCGCCGTGATGTCGCTGCGCCGCCTCGCTCCGGACCTGAAGCGGCCGGTGCGGCTCAAGGCCATGCCGGTGATCGCGCCGATCGCCATGGTGTTCGGCTCGCTGGTCCTGTACTGGGCCAAGTGGCCGCTCACCGGCAAGGTCATCCTGCTGATGGCCGCCGGTCTGCCGATCTGGGCCTGGTACGAGCTGCGCAAGCCGTTCGTCGAGCTGAAGCCGCACCTGAAGGCGGGCGCCTGGATGGTCGCCTACCTGTTCGTGATGGCCGGGATCTCCTGGGCCGGCAGCAAGGACTTCGGTGGTAACGGCCACCTGCCCGAGGGCTGGGACCTGCTGATCGTGGCCGCGATCGGTCTGGCCTTCTACTACTGGGGGGTCGCCAGCGCCTGGAACAACCCCTCGCTGGACGAGGTGCGCCGGGAGCTGGCGGCCGAGGAGGCTGCGGCGTCGGCCGACGCTGCCGGGGCTGCGGAGCCTTCGCGGGTCTGAGTGCGCAACTGAAATCGAAGGGCCGGTCGGGTGTTCCGACCGGCCCTTCGGGGTTTGTGCTCCGGGCTGGGTGGGGCGCCGGGCGGGGTGGGGCGGCAGGGTTCAGATGACAGAGTTTGATATCTGTTATCTGAACTCTGTCATCTGAACTCTGCTTGCTGTTATCCGTCAGCTGTCTGCTGCCACCTGTCGACTGCTGCCCATCGGCTGCCGCCTGACAGCTGTCGGCCGTTCGCGGTCAACCCCGGCGGGCGCGGCGGATGGCGGAGGTGACGACCGGCGGCAGCAGGTCCCGGGCGGCGCGCTTGGCAACGTTGGCCGGGCGACGCGCCTCGGCGGCGCGGGCGCGGCGGGCGGCGAGGTCGAGCGCGACCTCGTCCTGGGCGATCCGGATCGCCTGATGGCCCTCCTCCGCCGAACGCGTGGCGGCCGCGGAGGCCAGTCGCTTCTGGTGGCGCGAGGGGCGGAACGGCCGGATCCCCTCGGAGCCGCCGGTCATCCGCAGCAACTGCTGCCCGTTGAGGGTCTCGACGCTCAGGTGACAGCCCGCCGCGAGGTCCACCCGGTCGAGCAGCTCGCGCTGGAACGGCTCCGGGTCGCCCCAGGTGCCGTAGAACTTGCACTCGGTGAGCAGGATCGGCTTGAGGCCGTGGTTGAACACCGCCTCCCAGGTCGCGGCGGCGACGCCGGGGGTGTGCTGGGAGCGGTAGTCGTCCAGCACCACGACGCCCTGCGGCTGGAGCGCGATCCGGGCCACCTGGAGGTCGCCCACCACGTGCTCGTAGAGGTGCGAGGCGTCTATGTGGATGAACCGGAACGCCCCGGCCGGGATCCGCCCGCCCGCGAGCACGGAGGTCGGGGCCTGGATGATCTCCGGCAGCTCGTCGTGGAAGGACAGATAGTTGGACTCGAAGGCCGAACGGGTCAGGGTCTTCCGGTAGGAGACGGCCATCTCCTCGGAGTTCTCGTTGTCGGGCGCGTCCGAGTCGAAGAGGTCACAGACGGTGAACGTCTCGCCGGGCTGGAGGTGCTCGCCGATCACGATGGCGCTACGACCCAGGTAGGCACCCATCTCCAGCAGGTCGCCGGTGACACCCTTCTTCTCCTGCCGCCCCAGGAACCAGTCGAAGGAGTGCCGGTCGTGGTCCCAGAACCACCCCGGGACGTCTTCCAGCGCGGCCGGCTCGACGGGCTGCTGCGACCCGCCCTTCAATGCTGTGTCGGTCACGGGATGCTCCTTACCGGTACGGATGACCTGCGGATTCCGAGCCTCGCCTCGGCGCGGTGGCGGCCCTTCCGGCCACAGGGACGCGCCGGCTCGCCGGCCGTGCGCGAGTCGACCCTCCACCGACAGTAGGCCCCACCGCGGAGTTCGCTGCAATCTACAGCGGCTCTCCGGGCGCTGAGGAGACCCTGACCGGATCAATTGCCGAACCTGTCGCCTCGCGGCCGGAGATGATCACGGCCGGGCGACTGGCGTACATCTATTCTGTGCCACCGACTGTGCCGTGTCACCAGTCCGAGGAATGATCTTCGTCGCGGTTTCCGCACCTACGGTGGCGACAGGCGGCCCGACCGGAGGGCCCGGAAGTGGGGAGCGGAGCGACATGGCGGCAGCACGACAGGAACAGATGGACTGTCAGATCTCTGTCCTGACAGCGGAGTTGGTGGCGATGATGGCCGAGGACGGCGCCCACGCCCGACTGGCGAACAGTCCGGACCTGGCCGAACAGGCCGTCTGGCGAAGGCTCACCGCCCGGCACGGCGACCGGCTCGCGGAGATGATGGCCGAGCACGGCTGGCCGACCGAGCAGCGCGTCGGCGCCGACGCGGCCCGGGCGGCCTGGCTGGTGGCGCAGCACGCGGACCGTCAACTCGACGTCCAGCGCCGTGCGGTGGCACTGATGACGGAGGCCGTGGCGAGCGGCGCGGCGAGCGCCCGGGATCTGGCATTCCTCCAGGACCGGCTTGCCGTCAACGAGGGGCGCGAGCAGCGTTACGGCACCCAGATCGGCGCGGTGGCCGACGGCCGTCCGGTGCCGTGGCCGTGCGAGGACCCGGAGCGGCTGGACGAGCGCCGCGCGGAGGTCGGGATCGAACCGTTCGACGAGTACACCGCGCGGTTCGCCCCGAGGTAACCGTCCGGCCCACCCGACCGGATTGGCTCTTGCGCGCGGCGGCTCGGCCGCCTTGACTGACCTTTGACCAGCGCTGTCAGTTAAGTGGCTGACCAGCTGAGAGGACGATCTGTGCAGGAGTACGCGGAGTACGGCGACCAGTACATCGACGGCGCCTGGCGGCCCTCCGGGGACTCCGGGTCGATCACCGTACTGAACCCGGCCACCGAGCAGGTGCTCGCCACCGTGCCGGCGGGCGGGGCGGCCGACGTCGACGCCGCGGTGGCGGCGGCCCGCCGGGCGGCCCGGGGGTGGGCTGTCACCACCCGCGAGGAGCGGCTGACGCTGCTGACCCGGCTGCGGGACGGGATCGCCGCCGCCCAGGGGGAGATCACCTCGACCGTGGTCGCCGAGCTGGGTGCACCGGTCGGCTTCGCCGGGGCCGTGCACGCCGGGCTGCCGCTGGCCGTGGCCACCTCCTATCTGACCCTGCTCGCGGAGCACTCCTTCGAGGAGCGGATCGGCAACTCGGTGGTGCTCGCCGAGCCGGCCGGGGTGGTCGCGGCGATCACGCCGTGGAACTACCCGCTGCACCAGATCGTGGCCAAGGTCGTCCCGGCGCTGGCGGCCGGCTGCCCGGTGGTCCTCAAGCCGGCCGAGGACACCCCGCTGGTGGCCCGGCTATTCGCCCGCCTGGTGCACGAAGCCGGCTTCCCGGCCGGGGTGTTCAACCTGGTGACCGGTACCGGCGCGGTGGCGGGTGCGGCGCTCGCGGCGCACCCGGAGGTGGACGTGGTGTCGTTCACCGGGTCCACCGCGGTCGGCCGACAGGTCGCCGAGACCGCCGGGCGCGGGCTGAAGCGGGTCGCCCTGGAGCTGGGCGGCAAGTCCGCCAACGTGGTCCTGCCGGGCGCCGACCTGGTCCGCGCGGTCAACGTGAACGTCGCCAACGTCTTCGCCAACTCGGGCCAGACCTGCAGCGCCTGGACCCGGCTGCTGGTGCACCAGGACCAGTACGAGGAGGCGGTCGCGATCGCGGCCAAGGCCGCCGAGAAGTACGTCCCGGGCGACCCGACCGACCCGCAGACCCGGATCGGCCCGCTGGTCAACGCCAAGCAGCTGGACCGGGTGCGCGGATACCTGGACAACGCGGTGGCCGAGGGCGCCCGGCTGGTGGTCGGCGGCCCGGAGCCGCTGCCCGAGCTGCCGGCCGGCTTCTACGTCCGTCCCACCGTGCTCGCCGACGTCACCCCGGAGATGACGGTGGCCCAGGAGGAGATCTTCGGCCCGGTGCTGTCGATCCTCCCCTACCGGGACGAGGAGCACGCCGCCGAGATCGCCAACGGCACGGTCTACGGCCTGGCGGGCGGCGTCTGGGCCGCGGACACCGACACCGCCGCTGCCTTCGCCCGCCGACTCGACACCGGCCAGGTCGACTTGAACGGCGGCCGGTTCAACCCGATGGCGCCGTTCGGCGGTTACAAGAGCTCCGGCCTCGGCCGTGAACTGGGCCGGCACGGGCTGGAGGAGTTCCTGCAGTACAAGTCGCTGCAGTACTGACCGGGTTGGACCGGAACCACAACGACCGGGTGGGCTCGGGACCGCACCAAGCGGCCTGGGCCGGGCCTGCCGAACCGGGATTCGGCAGCCCCGGACCGGGTCAGACCAGGTCGACGCCCGGGTAGAGCGGGAACGGCGCGAGCAGGTCGGCGGCGCGCTTGGCGACGCCGTCGCGAAGGGACTCGTCGAGGGCGTAATTCGCCTTGGACGGGCTGCCGTTGGCCCCGGCGACGGGGGCGGTGGCGCGCAGCACGGTGTCGATCAGGGCGGCGATCTCGTCCATCTCGTCGACGCCCAGGCCGCGGGTGGTCAGGGCCGGGGTGCCCAGGCGCACGCCCGAGGTGTACCAGGCGCCGTTCGGGTCCAGCGGCACGGAGTTGCGGTTGGTGACAATTCCCGACTCCAGCAGCGCCGCCTCGGCCTGACGGCCCGTCAGTCCGTAGCCGGAGACGTCGGCGAGCACCAGGTGGTTGTCGGTGCCGCCGGTGACCAGCTTGCCGCCGCGGCGCAGCAGGCCCTCGGCGAGTGCCTGGGCGTTGTCGACCACCGCGCGGGCGTAGGCCCGGAACTCGGGGCGGCGGGCCTCCGCGAGGGCGACGGCCTTCGCGGCCATGACGTGCGAGAGCGGGCCGCCGAGCACCAACGGGCAGCCGCGGTCGACGTGTTCGGCCAGCTCGGCGGTGCTGAGCACCATGCCGCCGCGCGGGCCACGCAGGGACTTGTGGGTGGTCGTGGTGACGATGTGGGCGTGCGGCACCGGGTCGTGGTCGCCGGTGAGCACCTTGCCCGCGACCAGGCCGGCGAAGTGCGCCATGTCGACCATCAGGGTCGCACCGACCTCGTCCGCGATCTCGCGCATCTTGCGGAAGTTCACCAGCCGCGGGTAGGCCGAGTAGCCGGCCACCAGGATCAGCGGGCGGAACTCGCGGGCGGTCTCGCGCAGCGCGTCGTAGTCGATCAGGCCGGTGGCCGGGTCGGTGCCGTAGCTGCGCTGCTCGAACATCTTGCCCGAGATGTTGGGCCGGAAGCCGTGGGTGAGGTGACCGCCGGTGTCCAGGGACATGCCGAGCATGCGCTGGTTGCCGAGCTCCTGGCGCAGCTCGGCCCAGTCCTGCTCGGTGAGGTCGTTGACGTTGCGCACCTTGGCCCGCTCCAGGGCCGGGCTCTCGACCCGCTGGGAGAGGACGGCCCAGAAGGCGGTGAGGTTGGCGTCGATGCCGGAGTGCGGCTGGACGTAGGCGTGTTCGGCGCCGAACAGCTCGCGGGCGTGCTCGGCGGCGATGGCCTCGACGGTGTCGACGTTGCGGCAGCCGGCGTAGAAGCGGCGGCCGACGGTGCCCTCGGCGTACTTGTCGCTGAGCCAGTTGCCCATGGCGAGCAGGACGGCCGGGGAGGCGTAGTTCTCGCTGGCGATCAGCTTGAGCGAGGCGCGCTGGTCCGCCAGCTCCTGGCCGATGGCGGCGGCGATCCGCGGTTCGACGCCGGCCACGACGTCCAGGGCGCTGCGGAAGGCGGTGTCGGCCGCGGGGGCGGCGGCGGTGTGGGGCGTCTGCTCGGGCTGGGCCATGGCGGTCTCCTGGCGGGGATGCGGGCGGCCCAGGCGCTCGGCAACTCGACGTGCGGCTCCACGTCGACGTGAGGATTCACGGGACCGCTTCCCGATGGTCGATTCCATCCCTACACGCCAGTCGCGGTCCAGCGGGATCGTATCAACATCACGGAGGCGGCGGCGGAGGTCTCAGAATGCGGTACGGCCGGTCCGCCTCGGGCCGCACATGTCCGCTCTTCCGTTCGTTCTTCTGTTCGTTCTTCTGCAACGCCCGTGCTGCGACGAAATGAAGCCGCCGCAATTCCCGAAACGGTCTTGAAGGAATTCCTCCTGTGCGGCGCCAGGGGCGTAGCCGGAACGGGCCTGCGCGAGGGGTTGGCACGATCAGGGGCGGGACGGCCATGATCGAAACGTGTCAGGTTCGACCAGAGAGGACTAGCGCTATGTCCGACATCAATCACGCGGCAGTCGATGAGGAGCTCGTCGCGGCGGCCCAGGCGGTGGCCGAGCGGTACACGCGGGGCGACAACCACAGCGTCGCGGCGGCCGGGCGCAATGCCGACGGGCGGATCGTCACGGCCGTGAACGTCTACCACTTCACCGGCGGCCCGTGTGCGGAGCTGGTGCTCATCGGGGCGGCGGCCGGGCAGGGGGCGTACGACCTGACCACGGTGGTGGCGGTCGGCGACCAGGGGCGCGGGGTCGTGCCGCCGTGCGGGCGCTGCCGTCAGGTGCTGCTGGACTACTTCCCCAAGGCTGGGGTCATCGTCGAACGGGACGGGCGACTGCACACCCTGCCGGTGCTGGAGCTGCTGCCGGAGGCGTACATCTGGGCCGACCACCAGGACGACTGAGCCGGAGTGACTGGGCCGGGTGGCCGGGCCGGGGTGGCTGGGCCGGTGGCTGAGCCGGGGTGACCAGGCAGGATGGCGATGCGCCGCCTTCGCCCGTGGTTCTCCTGCGCGAGGTTCGGCTGCGCGAGCGCGGCTCAAGGCGTTAGCGTGCTGGCGATGTGACATCGCCTGCACGCGGCCCTGAAGCTGCGGAAACCACCGGAGGGGGCACATTGTCGGACGACCTGCTCATCGCGAAGATCAATCACGGCTTCGATCACCTCGACGCCGACGGGGACGGTCTGCTCACCGAACGGGACCACGTGCTGATGGGCCACTCGGTGGCCCGCTCGCTCGGCCATCAGGAGGGCTCGGAGGCCGAGGCCGTTATCGTCCGCGCCTACCTGACGATCTGGCACGACCTGCACCTCGCCGGAAAGCCCACCGGGACGGAGACGATCACGCGCGAGCAGTTCATCGCCTCGACCGGCGCGCTCGCCGACGACCCGGAGGCCGCCCGGGAGATCCTGGGCGCGCTCGCCGAGGCCTTCCTCGCCGTGGCCGACGCCGACCGCAGCGGGACAGTGGACGCCGGCGAGTTCTTCGTCTTCCAGCGCGGCCACTTCGCCGGGCTCTGCCGGGACGACGCCGACGAGGCCTTCCGCCACCTCGACCTCGACGGGGACGGAACGCTGTCGGCGGCCGAGTTCACCAGCGCGATCCTCGAGTTCTGGACCAGCCGCGACCCGGAGGCGCCGGGGAACTGGTGGACGGGGAAGCCGCCGTACGCGTTCTGACCCGCTCCGACTCGTCCCGACCCGCACTGACCCGCACTGACCTACGGATGCCGACCGAGCCCCGACTGTCAGTCGACCGACTCGGGCCCGGTCGGCATCGCGCGCAGCGCCCGGACCTCGCGCGCGAGCAGCAGCGGCAGGCAGGAGAGCAGACCCGTCGCGCCCACCAGCCAGAGCGCCGGGCGCAGCCCGAGCCACGAGCCGAGCAGACCGCCCGCCAGCGCGCCGAGCGGCAGGGTGCCCCAGATGACGAACCGGACCGAGGCGTTCATCCGGGCCTGCAGGGCGGTCGGGGTGACAGCCTGCCGCAGGCTCACCTGGCCGATGTTGTAGACGGTGACGCCGCAGGCCAGGATCCCGGTCGCGAACACCACCGTGGCCGACGCGCGGCCGGGCGCGGCGGTGGCGAGGACCAGGACGGCGAGGCCGGGGAGGGACTTCGCGCCGATCAGGACCGGTCCGAGGCCGAAACGGCGGATCAGTCGACCGGTGGCCACGGCTCCGAGCAGGGCCCCGGCATTGCCGAGGGAGAGCGCCAGGCCGAGCGCGCCGGGTGACAGCCGCAGGTCGTGGACGGCGTACGCGGTCAGCAGGGCACTGAGCGCTCCTCCGAGGCTCGCCAGGTTGCCGATCGCGGTGGCGAGGGCGAGCGGGCGCAGGGTGCGGTGGGTGAGGACGAACCGCAGGCCCTCGGCGATCCGGGTGCGCATCCGGGACTCGGACTCGGGGGCCGCCCGGGGTTCGGTGTGGTCGTGGCCGTGGTCGTCGCCACGGCCGTGCTTGCGGTCCTGGTCGTGGTCCTGGTCGTGGTCCTGGTCGTCGTCGTGGCGGGTGCGGACCGAGCGGAGCAGCAGCGCCGAGAGCAGGTAGCTGACCGCGTCAGCGAGCAGGATCAGTGGGGCGGCGAGCAGTTGGAGCAGTAGCCCACCGAGGCTGGGGCCGGCGAGCTCCGCGGTCGAGCGGGAGAACTCCAGGCGGCTGTTGCCGTCCGCTGTCTGCGCGCGGGACACCACGCTCGGTAGCAGGGCCTGGTCGGCGATGTCGAAGAAGACGGTGAACACGCCGGTGACGAAGGCCACCGCGCACAGGAGCGGCACGCTCAGCGTATCCAGGGCGTACCCGAGCGGGAGGACACAGATCGCCACGGCGCGGCCGAGGTCCGCGACGACCATCACCCGGCGGCGGTCCCAGCGGTCGAGCAGGGCCCCGGCGGGCAGGCCGATCAGCAGGAACGGGACAGTCTCGGCGGCGGAGACCAGGCCGAGTTGGCCGGGGGTCGCGGAGAGGGTGGTGAGGGCGAGGACGGGGATCACGAAGAGGGTGATCTGGGTGCCGAACTGGCTGACGGTATGAGCCGACCAGAGAGCCAGGAAGGAGCGTTGGCGCCACACCGGGGACCTTGGCGCTTCGGCGGTTCGGGTGGTTCCGTCCTGTCTGGTCTCCAACACGGCGTGCCTCTCCCCCAGTTCGGTGCTCGTGCTTCGTGCGCGACGGTCCGGGTGATCGTAACTTCCCAACGATCGCGTGCCGTTGACTTCACGGGGGCTGGTCGGCGGCGGAGGCGTTCGCGCTCTCCTCGCCACGGCGGGTCGCGGTCCGGGGCGAGTCGTCCCGGTCAGCCGGCCGGGACGATCCGCTCGACGACGGTGTCGATCAGCGCGGGGAGACCGCCAGTGCCCAACACCGCGGGAACGTCGTCCTCACCTACGCGCGGACGTCGCCTTCGACGGACGCCCCGGCCGCCGGCTGACGCTCACCACCAGGCAGACGCCGGCCACCACGATCGCCCCGCCCGCCAGGGTCGGCCCGGTCAGCGGCTCGGCCAGCACCAGCCAGCCCAGCAGTACGGCGACCACCGGGTTCACGTACGCATAGGTGGCGACCAGGGTCAGCGGGGCCGAGCGCAGCAGCCAGGCGTACGCGGTGAAGGCGAGCAGCGAACCGAACAGCACCAGGTAGACGAGGGCCAGCCAGGACCGGCCGGAGACCGCCGAGAGGTCGAACCCGCGCTGCTCACCACGGACCAGTCCGATCAGCAGATCGCAGAAGCCGCCGGCCAGCATCTGGTACGCGCTCGCCGCGAGCACGTTGCCCGGCATCGGGATCTTCTTGCTCGCGAACGAGCCGGTCGCCCAGGTCAGCGTGGCGCAGATGATCAGGATCACGCCCAGCGGCTCGACGGACCCGCCGATCACAGGGGCGGACAGCACGCCGAGGCCGACCAGGCCGAGCAGCACCCCGACGAGCTCGGCCCGCTTCGGGCGCTCGCCACCGCCGAAGGCCGTCAGCACCACCATCCACAGCGGGACGGCGGCCACCAGCAGGGCAGCCAGGCCGGAGGGGACGGAGGTCTCGCCCAGCACCACCAGGCCGTTGCCCCCGGTCAGCAGCAGCACGCCGACCAGGGCGGCGGAGGCCAGCTGGCGCCCGCTCACCCGCAGACCGGCCGGGCCCTGGCGGACCAGCAGGTAGCCAACCAGCAGCAGGCCGGCGGTGAGGAAGCGGGCGGCGGCGGAGAGGAAGGAGGGCATCGTCTCCACAGCGATCCGGATCGCCAGGTAGGTCGAGCCCCAGACGACGTAGACCACTCCGAGAGCCAGCCAGACGGCGCCGCCGAGGCGGGCGGTCCGCTTGGCGGGGGTGTCGGGGGCGGCGGAGGTTACGGGGGTGTCGGGGGTGCTGCCAGGGGTGGTTGCCGGCTGGGAGGAGGCGGGCGATGTCATGTGTGTCCCCCTTGGACGCTGCTGGCCGAACATCCGACATGACAGCGCATGAGGGGCTCGCTGCGCCAGTGGGTATCACGGATCGGTCAGCAGGACGTACCGTGGGCGCTCCCCAGCAAGGAGGTCGAACCCGTGTCCGCGTCCGAGGTGGCCCCGCCGGTCGAGGAGGCCCTGCCGTTCTTCGTGTACGGCACGCTGCGCAGCGACGGCCGCAACCACGCCGTCCACCTGGCCGGGCGCTGTGCCGAGATCCGTCCGGCGGTGCTGGACGGCGCGGCGCTGCACGCTGGCCCGGGGTTCCCGTACGCGGTGCCCGACCCGACGCCCGGGCGGCGGGTCGTGGGCGAGCTGATCACCGTGCGGCCCGGCGCGTATGCCGGGGCGCTCGCGACGCTCGACGAGTTGGAGGAGTGCCGGACGGACGGGACGGGGTTGTACGTACGGCGGCGGCTGACGGTGCGGACGGCGGCGGGCGAGCTGCGGAAGGCCTGGGTGTACCTCGCCGGGCCGGCCGCCGAGGCGCGGCTGCGGGCGCGGCCGGCCCTGATCGGTTCGGGGGACTGGGCGGACAGGTGAGGGGGCGGGGGCCGGCAAGCGAGCGGGCGACGACTCGCGGCGGGATGGTCTGCGGCTGACGACTGACGACTGACAGCTTTCAGCGGACAGATTTCAGCGTTCAGAATCTGAAATCTGTTAGCTGAAAGCTGTTCGCCGCCAGCCGTCACCCCCGGCCGTGACCTCGCCGCAGACCGGCCGCAAACGGCCAGGTAGGCTGCCCCGGCTGGTGAGATCCACTACGCGCTGGCCCGCCGAACGACGAGGAGCCACCCGGTGCCCGAGCTGCCCCATCCGATCACCGTCGTCGGGATCGGGGCCGACGGCTGGCCCGGTCTGGCCGCCACCTCCCGCGCCGAACTGCAGTCCGCCGAGGTGGTCATCGGCGGCCCCCGGCAGCTGGAGCTGCTCCCCCTCGATGCGGTCACCGCCGAGCGCGTCCCGTGGCCGTCCCCGCTGCGCCCGGCCGTCCCCGGACTGCTCGCCGCCCACGCCGACCGCCGCGTCGCCGTCCTGGCCAGCGGCGACCCGATGTTCTACGGCATCGGCCGCACCCTCGCCGAGACCGTCGGAGCCCAGCGGCTGCGCGTGCTGCCGCACCCCTCCTCCGTCTCCTACGCCTGCGCCCGGCTCGGCTGGCCACTGGAGGCCACCGAGGTGATCAGCCTGGTCGGCCGCCCTCTGGACACCCTCGCGCTCGCCCTCCACCCGGGCCGCCGCCTGCTGGTGCTCAGCGCAGACGCCGCCACCCCGGCCGCCGTCGCCGCGCTGCTCACCGAGCGCGGGTACGGCACCGCCCGCCTGAGCGTCCTCGAACAGCTCGGCTCCCTCGCCGAGCGCCGGCTCGACGGCCCCGCCGACGGCTGGCCGCACCCGGCCGGCGACCCGTTGAACGTCATCGCGGTCGAACTCGGCGACGGCCCCCGCAGCTCCCTCGTCCCCGGCCTGCCCGACGCCGCGTACGAGAGCGACGGCCAGCTCACCAAGCGGCACGTGCGCGCCGCCACCCTCGCCACGCTCGCCCCGTCGCCCGGCGAGCTGCTCTGGGACGTCGGCGGCGGCTCCGGCTCGATCGCCGTGGAGTGGCTGCGCGCCCACCGCGACTGCCAGGCCGTCAGCATCGAACGCGACGCCGTCCGGGCCGAGCGCATCGCCCGCAACGCCGCCGCGCTGGGCGTCCCCCGGCTGCGCGTGGTGACCGGCCCCGCCCCGGCCGCGCTCGCCGAACTCCCCGCCCCCGACGCCGTGTTCATCGGCGGCGGCCTCACCGCGCCCGGCCTGCTGGACAGTTGCTGGGCCGCGCTGCGCCCCGGCGGCCGGCTGGTCGCCAACACCGTGACCCTGGAGTCCGAGGCGCTGCTCACCGAGTGGTACCGGCGTCACGGCGGGGAGCTCGTCAAACTCGCCGTCGCCCACGCCGTCCCGGTGGGCGGCTTCACCGGGTGGCGGCAGGCCATGCCGGTCACCCAGTGGTCCGCCGTCAAGCCCAACCCCCCTCAGGAGGACGCCTCGTGACCGTCTACTTCATCGGAGCCGGCCCGGGCGCCGCCGACCTGATCACCCTGCGCGGCCAGCGCATCCTGGCCCGCGCCGAGGTCTGCCTCTACGCCGGCAGCCTGGTCCCGCGCGAGCTGCTGGACGAGTGCCC
Source organism: Kitasatospora sp. NPDC048296 (assembly GCF_043201815.1). NCBI lineage: Bacteria > Bacillati > Actinomycetota > Actinomycetes > Kitasatosporales > Streptomycetaceae > Kitasatospora > Kitasatospora sp. NPDC048296. Next base: position 37,346 of record NZ_JBICZB010000016.1, on the reverse strand, counting down.
GCCCGGTGCCCGGCTGATCGACACCGCACAGCTCAACCTGGACCAGATCGTCGCCGAGCTGGTCGCCGCGCACCGGGCCGGCCAGGACGTGGCCCGGCTGCACTCCGGCGACCCGTCCGTCTTCTCGGCCGTCGCCGAGCAGATGCGCCGCCTGGACGCGGTCGGCGTCCCGTACGAGGTGGTCCCCGGCGTGCCCGCCTTCGCCGCCGCCGCGGCCGCGCTGAAGCGGGAGTTGACCGTACCGACCGTCGGCCAGACCGTGATCCTCACCCGGATCGCCAAGCGCGCCACCCCCATGCCCGAGGGCGAGGACCTCGCCACCCTGGGCCGCAGCGGCGCCCTGCTGGTGCTGCACCTGGCCGCCGGGTACGTGGACGACGTGGTCGAGCAGTTGCTCCCCCACTACGGCGCCGACTGCCCGACCGCGGTGGTCGCGATGGCCAGCCGCCCCGACGAGCTGGTGCTGCGCGGCACGCTCGCCGACATCGCCGAGCAGGTCAAGGCGGCGGGCGTGGTCCGCACCGCCGTCATCATCGTCGGCCGGACGCTCGCCGCCGAGCAGTTCCGTGACAGCCACCTCTACTCGGCGGACCGCGAGCGCCCGCACGAGCCCTGCGGCGCATGATCCGGCACGTCCTGATCCTCGGCGGGACCACCGAGGGCCGGGCGCTGGCCGCCGCCCTCGTCCCGTCCGCGCGCAGGGTCACCAGCTCATTGGCCGGCCGGGTCGCCCAACCCCGGCTGCCCGCCGGGGAGGTACGGATCGGCGGCTTCGGCGGCCCGGACGGACTGGCCGCCTGGCTGCGCGCCGAAGGGGTGGACGCCGCGGTCGACGCCACCCACCCCTTCGCCGCCGGGATCTCGGACAATGCCGCCCTCGCGGCGGCGGCCACCGGCGTGCCGCTGCTGGTGCTGCGCCGCCCCGGCTTCACGCCCGTCGACGGCGACCGTTGGCACCCCGTCAACTCACTCGCGGCGGCCGCCGAACTGCTGCCGGGCCTCGGGCAGCGCGTCTTCCTCACCAGCGGCCGCCAGGGCATCGGCGCCTTCGCCCACCTCGACGGGATCCACTTCCTCGCCCGGTCGGTGGACCCGCCCGAGCCACCGCTGCCGCCCTCGCTCGAAGTCCTGCTGGACCGCGGCCCGTTCACCCTCGACGGCGAGCGGGCTCTGCTGCGCCAGCACCGCATCGACGTCCTGGTCACCAAGGACAGCGGCGGCGCCGCGACCGCGCCGAAACTCACCGCCGCACGCGAACTCGGCCTGCCCGTGGTCGTGGTGGAACGCCCGCCGGTGCCGGGGGGCGTACCGGTCGCCGAGGACGTCGAGGGGGCGCTGAACTGGCTGGAACAGCTCGACTCCGACTCGGCGCCCACGCCGGTGTCCAGCGAGTGAAATTGCCGGGTGGCCGGACCGGCCACCCGGCACGATGGCCCGATGAGCGATGACCAGCGCGCCACCACCCTGCGCACCGCCGACGAACGGGCCACCCTGACCAGCTTCCTGGACCACCAGCGCGACACCCTCGCGATGAAGTGCGCCGGCCTCAGCACCGAACAGCTGCGCACCCGCGTGCTGGAACCCTCCGGGCTCTCGCTGCTCGGGCTCGTCCGCCACCTCGCCGAGGTGGAGCGCAGCTGGTTCCGCAACGTCCTCGACAACGAGGCCAGGCACGGTTTCTGGAAGCACCCCGACGGCACCTTCGCCGAGTTCGACGTCGAGACCGCCGACCCCGAGGAGGCCTTCGCGATCTGGCGCCGGGAGTGCGACCACGCCCGGGAACTCGTCGCCGCCGCGGAGTCGTTGGACGTCCTGGGCCACTACGGCGAGGAGGTCTTCTCGCTGCGCTGGATCCTCACCCACATGATCGAGGAGTACGCCCGCCACAACGGCCACGCCGACCTCCTGCGCGAGCACCTCGACGGCTCCACCGGCGAGTAACGCACCGAAGCCGGAGCGGGAGCGGGTGGGCCACTACCTGAACTCCGGGTTGGACGTCGCCGCGCTGCTGGCCGGCCTCAACGGGTGAGGCCGGCCCGTGCGATGGCGATCTGTCAGATGTCGCGGAAGGTCTCGATCTGGGCGCCGATCGAGTTGAGGCGCTCGGCGAGGTCCTCGTAACCGCGGTTGATGACGTAGACGTTGCGCAGGACGGAGGTGCCCTGGGCGGCGAGCATCGCCAGCAGGATGACCACGGCCGGGCGCAGCGCGGGCGGGCACATCATCTCGGCGGCGCGCCAGCGGGTGGGGCCCTGGACCAGCACGCGGTGCGGGTCGAGGAGCTTGACGTCCGCGCCGAGCCGGGTCAGCTCGGTGAGGTAGATCGCGCGGTTGTCGTAGACCCAGTCGTGGATCATCGTGGTGCCGTGCGCGGCCGCGGCGATGGCGGCGAAGAACGGCACGTTGTCGATGTTGATGCCGGGGAACGGCATCGGGTGGATGGTGTCGATCGGCGCGGTCAGCTTGGACGGGCGCACGGTGAGGTCGACCAGGCGGGTGTGGCCGTTGTGGGCCGGGTACTCGGGGGTCCGGTCGTAGTCGAGGCCCATGCCCTCCAGCACCGCGAGCTCGATCTCCAGGAACTCGATCGGCACCCGGCGGATCGTCAGCTCGGAGGAGGTGACCACGGCGGCGGCGAGCAGGCTCATCGCCTCCACCGGGTCCTCGGCCGGGGTGTAGTCGACGTCGCAGGTGATCTGCGGGACGCCGTGGACGGTGAGGGTGGTGGTGCCGATGCCCTCGATCCTGACGCCCAGCTTCTCCAGGAAGAAGCAGAGGTCCTGGACCATGTAGTTGGGCGAGGCGTTGCGGATGACGCTCACGCCGTCGTGCCGCGCGGCGGCCAGCAGGGCATTCTCGGTAACGGTGTCACCGCGCTCGGTCAGCACGATCGGGCGGTCCAGCGGGACGCCGGGCTCGACCGAGGCGTGGTAGGCGCCGCCGGTGGTGGCGACCTCCAGGCCGAAGCGGCGCAGCGCGGTCAGGTGCGGCTGGACGGTGCGGGTGCCGAGGTCGCAGCCGCCCGCGTACGGGATGGCGAAGCGCTCGGCGCGGTGCATCAGCGGGCCGAGGAACATCAGCACACTGCGGGTGCGACGGGCGGCCTCGACGTCCATCGCGGCGAGGTCGAGCTCGGCCGGCGGGGTGAGTTCGAGGTCGCGGCCCTCGTTGATCCAGCGGCTCTTGACGCCGATGCTGGTGAGCACCTCAAGGATGCGGTAGACCTCTTCGATCCGGGCGACGCTGCGGATCGTGGTGCGGCCGGTGGTCAGCAGCGAGGCGCAGAGGATCGCCACGCAGGCGTTCTTGCTGCTGCGGACGTCGATCGCGCCGGAGAGCTGGGTGCCGCCGGTGACCCGCAGGTGCATCGGGCCGGAGTAGCCGAGGGAGACGATCTCACTGTTGAGGGCATCGCCGATGCGCGCGATCATCTCAAGGCTGACGTTCTGCTTGCCCTGTTCGATGCGGTTGACCGCGCTCTGGCTGGTGCCGAGCGCCTCTCCGAGCTGCGCCTGGGACCAGCCGCGATGCTGGCGCGCGGTACGGATGAGGGTGCCGATACGGGTGAGGTAGTCGCCTGTCATTCGGCAGACCATATCTCATGGTTGAGATCGCGACAGAATCAAGGCCGGGCGTGACGCTACTTTTGTCCGCTTCTCCCCCCGTATGAGTGTCAGATCTTCACATCACCGCGCGAAATTGCTGAGCTTCTGCTGCGCCGGCGCTGCGCTCAACTCGACACCGTTCAGGGCCCGAACGGTTCCGCCCGGCCGACGATGGTGCCCGCGCGGTCGATGCAGATGACGTCCACAGCGACCGATGAGCCCCGCAGCACGTCCAGAGCCGTCGCCCGGGCCGCCTCGGCGACCAGGTCCCCGAGCGGCACCCCCGCCGCCCGGCACAGTTGCACCGCCTCCAGTCCGGTGTTGGCCGCCGCCACCGCCTCGGCCAGCGCCTCGTCCGCCCCACCACGCCGGGCCAGTTCGGCCAGGTAGCCCTTGTCCACCTGGGAGCGCGCCGAGTGCAGGTCCAGGTGGCCGTAGGCGAGCTTGGACAGCTTGGCGAAGCCGCCAGCGATGGTCAGCCGGGGCACCGGGTGGCGCTTGAGGTACTTGAGGACGGCCCCGGCGAAGTCGCCCATGTCGAGCAGCGCGTCCTCGGGCAGTCCGTGCACCGCGACGGCGACCTTCTCCGAAGTCGAACCGGTGCAGCCCGCCACGTGGGTGCGCCCGGCCGCCCGGGCCACATCCACGCCGCGCCGGATCGAGTCGATCCAGGCCGAGCAGGAGTAGGGGACGACGATCCCGGTGGTGCCGAGGATGGACAGGCCGCCGAGGATGCCCAGGCGCGGGTTCCAGGTCGAGCGGGCGATCTCCTCACCGTGGTCGACGGAGACCTCGACCACCACGTCCCCGCTACCGCCGTGCGCCGCCGCCACCTCGGCCACGGCGTCCCGGATCATCTGCCGGGGCACCGGGTTGATCGCGGGCTCGCCGACCGGCAGCGGCAGGCCCGCCTTGGTGACCGTCCCGACCCCGGGACCGGCCCGGAACACCACTCCGGCGCCGGGTTCACCGGCCCGTACGGTCGCGCGGATCAGCGCGCCGTGGGTGACGTCGGGGTCGTCGCCGGCGTCCTTGACCACCCCGGCCATGGCGCTGACCGGCCCGGCTCCCGACCCGGCCAGCGCGTCGACTCCCGACCCGGTCAGGTCCCCGGACCCCGACCCGGTCAGCTCCTCGGCAGCGAGGGCGAAGGCGGGTCGGTGGCCCTTGGGGAGGGTGATGGTCACCGGGTCCGGGAACTCGCCGGTGAGCAGCGCGGTGTAGGCGGCCTTGGCGGCGGCGGTGGCGCAGGCGCCCGTCGTCCAGCCGTGGCGCAGACCGCTGCTCTTCAGCTGGCCGGCCCGGCCTCCCGCCCCGGCTCCCGCTGCGGCCACCTGCGCCTCACTTCCGAACGTCCGAGCGTCGGACCGCGCTCGCGCGCCGTCCCGCTTGCCTCGGCGGCCGCACCCGGCCGTCGCCGCCGATTTTCCCCCATCCGTCCCGCGCCGCCCCGACCGGGGTGGCGGTCCGCGCCCGGACCGGGCCACCGCGCGCGAGCTGCGGAGGTGGTGCTGTCCCGCGTTCCCGAAGAGTTCTCCGCACGGGTCTAACACCCGGGGCCTACCGGTGGGTAATCTGTCGCTCCGCCAGAAGCGGGTTCATGACACTCAGGTCCGGCGGACGGGACGCTTGCCCGGCCGGGCCATCAGCATGTGGGGGTTTTTGTGGCAGGGATGAGACGTCGTACGTTCCTCACGGGTACGTCGGTGGCCGCCGCCTGGTCGGCCCTGTCTCTGGGCGGCGCCCAGTTCGCCTCGGCCGCGGCGCGCGATCAGGCGCTGGCGACCACGGCCGCGCGGGCGGTCAAGGTGACCGGCACCACCCTGGAGCAGGTGGCCACTCCGGTCGGCACCGGCTCCTACAAGCGGCTGACGGCCGGACCGGGCTGGCCGCTGATGGTGCGCGGGGACCTCGCGGCGCCCGGCGCCGGGCGGGACGACCGCCGCACCGGGCTGGCCAGCTTCGTCCAGTTCAGCGATCTGCACCTGGTGGACACCGAGTCCCCGGTGCGTTTCGAGTTCCTGGCCAAGAGCAACGGCAGTGCCTACCGGCCGCAGGAGACCCTGAACGCCCGCGGGGTGTCGGCCCTCGTCGAGCGGGTCAACTCGCTCGACGGCGGCCCCTACACCGGCATGCCGTTCAGCATGGTGATGGCCACCGGTGACAACACCGACAACCACGAGCTGGCCGAGCTCGACTGGTACCTCACGGTCATGGGCGGCGGGCGGATGGCCCAGAACACCGGTGACCTCAGCCGCTACGAGGGCGTGCAGAACTCCGGCAACTCCGCCTTCTGGAACCCCGAACTCGCCTACAACGACAGCTACAAGGCGAAGGGCTTCCCGCAGATACCCGGCTTCCTCACCGCCGCCGGCCGACCCTTCGACGCACCGGGTCTGCACACCCCCTGGTACACCACGGTCGGCAACCACGACGACAGCATCGAGGGCACGCTGCCCGACTTCGGGCTGCTGAACGACCTCTACACCGGCGAGTACAAGCTGGAGGGCTGCGACGACGCGACCGCGGCCCAGCTGATGGACTCGCTGCGCCGCGACCCGGCGGGCGCCGTGCTGCTGCTCGCCAAGCTCCTCGCCAGCGGGGAGGCGGTGCGCCGGGTGACCCCGGACGAGCGCCGGCACCCGTTCACACTCAAGGAGTTCGCCAAGGCCCACCTCAACCCGGCCGTCACCGGCGCGGGTCCGTACGGGCACGGCTTCACCTCGGACATGGTGAGCAGCGGCAAGCTCTACTACACCTTCCGGATCTCGGAGAAGGTGGTCGGCATCAGCCTGGACACCACCAACCAGGCCGGGTTCGCCGACGGCTCCCTGGGCACCACTCAACTGCGCTGGCTGGAGCAGCAGTTGAAGGCGCACAGCGGGCACTGGTACGACACCAACGGGAACCGGGTGACGGGCGGCAGCACCGACGACGTGATCCTGGTCTTCAGCCACCACACCAGCGGCTCGATGGGCAACCTGCTGCCGGACCCGCGCAACATCTTCGAGAAGCGGCACGACGGCAACGAACTGGTCGCCCTGCTGCAGCGCTACCCGAACGTGGTCGCGTGGGTGAACGGGCACACCCACATGAACAAGATCACGGCGCACGGCCACCCGGTGCCGGAGCGGGCGTTCTGGGAGATCAACACCGCCTCGCACATCGACTACCCGCAGCACGGGCGCATCATCGAGATCGCGGACAACGGGGACGGCACGCTCTCCCTGTTCACCACGCTGATCGAGTCCTCCGCGCCGTACGGGACGGACTTCGGCAGCACCTCGGACGCCAATCTCGCGGCGCTGTACCGCGAGCTGTCGTACAACGACCCCAACGGGAGGGTCTCGGCGCTGCTGGGCTCCGGGGAGGACCACAACACCGAGCTGCTGATCACCAAGCCGACTCGGTGACGCACGCGGCAGCAGGAGCTGGCAGCTGCCAGGTGACGGCTGCCAGGTAAAGGCGAACAGAAGACAGATGACAGCTAACAGATAACGAAATCTGTTAGCTGTCATCTGTCAGTCGTGCGTCGCAGGCGGCGGGCGCCGTCAGCGGCCCGCCGTCACGCCTCCGGGTACCGCCGAGGCGTCCAGACGACCTCCACGCCGCCGCCCCGCTCGACCGCCTGGGTCTGCGAGGAGCCGATCAGCAGGATCGTCCGCATGTCGACCAGCGCCGGGTCCAGCTCGCCCAGCCGCACGATCCGGATCCGCTCGGTCGGCCCGCCGACGTCGCGCGCCATCACCACCGGGGTCTCCGGCGCACGGTACTCCAGCAGCAGGTCCCGGGCCAGGCCGACCTGGGTGGTGCGGGACTTCGAGCCCGGGTTGTACAGCGCGAGCACCAGGTCCGCCTCGGCGGCGGCGCGCAGCCGCTTCGCCACCACCTCCCAGGGCTTGAGCCGGTCCGACAGCGAGACCGTCGCGTAGTCGTGTCCCAGCGGGGCCCCCGCCCGGGAGGCGGCCGCGTGCGCGGCGGTCATCCCGGGGAGCACCCGCACCGGCACGTCCCGGTACACCTCCTCGCAGGCGACCTCCAGCACCGCGGTGGCCATCGCGAAGACGCCCGGGTCGCCCGAGGAGACCACCGCGACCCGGTGCCCGCGCCGGGCGAGCTCCAGGGCGAACTCGGCGCGCTCCGACTCCACCTTGTTGTCCGAGCCGTGCCGCCGCTGCCCCGGCCGCTCCGGCACCCGGTCCAGGTAGGTGGTGTAGCCGACCAGGTCGGTGGCCTCGGCCAGCGCACCGCGCGCCTCGGGGGTGAGCCAGAGCGGCCCGGCCGGCCCGGTGCCGACCACGGTCACGCTGCCCGTGCCGTCCGACAGCCGCACGGTGGGCTCCAGTGGCGCGACCCTGCTCGGCAGCACCGCCACCGAGAAGTACGGGACGGTCTCGGCGTCGACCTCCGCGAGCGGCGCGACGCGCTCCCCGGCCATGAAGGCGCGCTCGACGTACTGGGCGTCCTCGAGTCGCCCGGCCCGCTCCAGCGCCCGCCGGACGGTCGGGAAGGTGCGCCCCAGCTTCATGATCACGGCGGAGTCGGCGGCGGCGATCCGCGCCGTCAGTTCCTCCTCGGGCAGGGTGCCCGGGATGACGGTGAGCGTCTCCTCGGCCTCGGTCAGCGGCTGACCGAGCCGGGCCGCCGCCGCGCTGACCGAGGTCACGCCGGGCACCACCTCGGTCGGGTAGCGGTGTGCGAGCCGCTTGTGCATGTGCTGGTACGAGCCGTAGAACAGCGGGTCGCCCTCGGCGAGGACCACCACGTCGCGTCCGGCGTCCAGGTGGGCGGCCAGTCGGGCGGCGGCCTCCTCGTAGAACTCGTCCAGCGCGCCCCGGTAACCGCCCGGGTGGTCGGTGGTCTCGACGGTGAGCGGGTAGACCAGCTTCTCCTCGATCTGACCACCCACCAGATAGCGCTCGGCGATCGAGCGCGCGATGGAGCGGCCGTGCCGGGCGCTGTGGTACGCCACCACGTCGGCCTTGCCGATGAGTTCGGCGGCGCGGACGGTCACCAGCGAAGGGTCCCCAGGGCCGAGGCCGACACCGTACAGTCGACCGACAGTGGCCTGTTGTTCCGTCACTCTTCTTCGCTCGCAATCGCGTTGACAGCCGCAGCAGCGATCGCGCTGCCGCCGCGTCGACCACGCACCACCAGGTGCTCCAGGCCGGACGGGTGCTCGGCGAGGGCCTGCTTGGACTCGGCGGCGCCGATGAAGCCGACCGGGACACCGATCACCGCGGCCGGGCGGGGCGCACCCGCCTCGATCATCTCCAGCAGCCGGAACAGCGAGGTCGGCGCGTTGCCGACGGCGACCACCGCGCCCTCCAGCCGGGGCAGCCACAGCTCCATGGCGGCCGCGCTGCGGGTGTTGCCCATCTTCCGGGCGAGTTCGGGCACCGACGGGTCGGTGAGGGTGCAGATCACCTCGTTGTCGGCGGGCAGCCGCTTGCGGGTGACGCCGCTGGCGACCATGTTGACGTCGCAGAGGATGGGCGCACCGGCGTGCAGCGCCGCGCGCGCCGAGGCGATCACGCCGGGCGAGTACACCAGGTCCTCGACCAGGTCGACCATTCCGCAGGCGTGGATCATCCGCACCGCGACCTGGGAGACGTCCGCCGGGAGGGCGGCCAGATCGGCCTCCGCGCGGATGGTGGCAAAGGACTGGCGGTAGATGGACGCGCCGTCCTTCTCGTACTCGATCACTTCGTGGTCCTCCTGGCCTCGGCGACCGCCTCGGCCATCTGCTCGTTCCTCACGTCCACGGAAGTGCCCGCGGTCGTCGCCGGCCCGTTGACCGTCACCCGGTAGCCGTGCCCCGTGGCGAGCACGTCCACCCACCGCCCGGCCGGGTGGCCGCAGCGTCGCTCACAGCCGGACCAGTGCACTGGCAGTCCGCCCGGCCCGGGCTCCCCCGGCCCGGCCTCCGACGCCCGCGCGGCGTCCGACTCCAACGCCTGCGCGGCGTCCGCGCGGACGTCGGCCAGCGACTTGGCGCAGCCCGGCAGCCCGGTGCAGGCGGTGGCCCGCTCCCAGGCCGAGCCGGGCGCGGTACGGAAGCCGGCGGCTTCGAGCGCGGGCAGCCGGTCGGCCGGGGCGCCGGGCAGCACCGCGCCGCGCCAGGGGGTCAGCCGCAGCTCGCCGACGGAGGCGGCGACCAGCGCGCGCCACTGCGCGGTGCTCGCCCGCCCGAAGCGCATGCCCACCGAGAGCCCGCCAGGCAGCGCGCCGACGACGGGCGCCGCGCCGGTGGCGGCGGGCAGCGGCCGCGTGCCGGCCGGCAGCAACTCGGGCACCTCGCGCAGGTGCCAGGCCTTGCGGCCGCTGGTGCGCAGCGCGTCCAGGAAGGTGCGGGCGGCGTCCAGGACGGCCGTCACCTCCTGCCCGGGCTCGACCGGGTGTCCGGCGGCGGCGCGCCCCAGGCGCAGCACGGCGGGCCCGTCCGAAGCTGCGATCAATGTCACATCGGCGTCGAGCGCGGCGACGTCGCCCCGCCCGTCGTCCAGCGCGAACAGGAACTTGCCGGAGAGTGCGGCCGCCCAGTCGCTCGCGCACAGCCGCGCGTCCAGTTCCCGCACCCAGGCCTGCACATCGGCCGAGTCGGCCGGGCCCAGCCCCGCCAGCGGCGAGGCGACGATGTTGCGCACCCGCTCGTGGGTGTCCGAGGGCAGCAGGCCGACGGCGCGCAGCCGGTCGGCGAGTTCGGCGCCGCAGTCCGGGGCCAGGCCGCGGAGTTGGACGTTACCGCGCGAGGTGGTCTCCAACTCCCCGTCGCCCAGGGCCTCGGCGGCCTCGGCCAGGGCCAGCGCCTGACGGTCCGTCAGCAGGCCGCCGGGCAGGCGGACCCGGGCGAGGGCGCCGTCGTCGGCCGGGTGCAGACGAAGTGCCCCGGGGCAGGCGTCGGCGCGCCCCCGGTCGGGCACGGCGGCGCCCGGCGCGGTGGCGTCGGGTGTCGGTGGCATGGCGGCGAGCATACAGATGATCCGATCGGTTGCCTCCGTCCGCTGCATCACACCCGGCGCCACCCGGAGGCACGCGCGGCGTCACCCCACAACGCTCCCGGCTCACGCACCGGCCCCGCGCCCGATCACGCGCCGGGCCGTTCCCCAGGCCCCGCGCCCGCCCGTACGCCACCCCCGTGCCGAACGTGGTGGAACTCGCCCTCCCCCAGGTCAGCCGCACCCCGTACGATGCTGCCGGGCGGTCCCAGCGGACCGTCCGCACGCCAGCGACGGCGCAGGGGAGGAAACCGGTGCAAGCCCGGTGCGGTCCCGCCACTGTGACCGCGGCTCACCGGGAGACCGGTCGGCCGCGGGAGCCAGGAACTCCCGCCGTCCTCCACCGGCCCGGGGCGCGGACCCCGAGGAAGGCAGTAATGCACCCCCGCTGTCGCATGCCCGCGCCCGTGTCCCCGGCCACCACCGCGGCCATCCTGGCCACCCCGGCCACCCCGGCCACCGACGAGGCCGGGAGGGCCTTCGCATGATTCTGCTGCTGTCGACGTCCGACACCGACCTGCTCAGTGCCCGCGCTTCGAACGGCTCCGTCCCGTACCGGCTCGGCAACCCGGCCCGGCTGTCCCCCGAGGACCTGCCCGCGCTGCTGGAGGACACCGAACTCGTGGTGGTCCGCCTGCTCGGCGGGCGGCGCGCCTGGCAGGAGGGCCTGGACGCGCTGTTGGCCGGCCCCCGCCCGGTGGTCGTGCTGACCGGTGAACAGGCTCCCGACGCCCAGCTGATGGAGCTGTCCACCGTCCCGGCCGGCATCGCCGCCGAGGCGCACGCCTACCTCGCCCACGGCGGCGCGGCCAACCTGGCCGAGCTGGGCGCCTTCCTCTCCGACACCGTGCTGCTGACCGGCCACGGCTTCGCCCCGCCCGCCTCCGCCCCGGCGTGGGGTCCGCTGGAGCGCGAGGCTCGCGGCAACGACGGCCCGACGGTGGCGGTGCTCTACTACCGCGCCCACCACATGAGCGGCAACACCGCGTTCGTGGAGACGCTCTGCCAGGCGATCGAGGACCGGGGCGCCCGGGCCAGGGCCTACTACTGCGCCTCGCTGCGCGGCGCCGAGCCCGAACTGCTGGCCGCGCTCGGCGAGGCCGACGCGATCGTCACCACCGTGCTGGCCGCCGGCGGCACCCGCCCCGCCGACGCCCAGGCCGGCGGCGACGAGGAGGCCTGGGACGCCGGCGCGCTCGCCGCCCTGGACCGCCCGATCCTTCAGGCTCTCTGCCTCACCTGGTCGCGCGCCCAGTGGGAGGCCAGCGACGACGGCCTCTCCCCGCTGGACACCGCCACCCAGATCGCGGTACCGGAGTTCGACGGCCGCCTGATCACCGTCCCGTTCTCCTTCAAGGAGCTGGACGAGGACGGCCTGACCGTCTACGCCGCCGACCCGGAGCGCGCCGCCCGCGTTGCCGGCACCGCCGTCCGGCACGCTCTGCTGCGCCACACCCCGGCCGCCGAGCGCCGCCTCGCGCTGGTGCTGTCCGCCTACCCGACCAAGCACGCCCGGGTCGGCAACGCCGTCGGCCTGGACACCCCGGCCAGCGCGGTCCGCCTGCTGGACCGGCTGCGCGCGGAGGGCATGGACCTCGGGGACGACCTCCCCGCGTTCGACGACGGCGAGGGCAGCCACGAGGGCGATGCGCTGATCCACGCCCTGATCGCCGCCGGCGGCTACGACCAGGACTGGCTGACCGAGGACCAGCTGGCCCGCAACCCGGTCCGCATCCCCGCCGCCGACTACCGCCGCTGGTACGCCACACTCCCCCAGGCCCTGCGCGAGCAGGTCGAGGAGCACTGGGGCCCGGCCCCCGGCGAGCTGTACGTCGACCGCTCGCAGAACCCGGACGGCGACATCGTGCTGGCCGCGATCCGCTCCGGCAACCTGCTGGTACTGATCCAGCCGCCACGCGGCTTCGGCGAGAACCCGGTCGCCATCTACCACGACCCCGACCTGCCGCCGAGCCACCACTACCTGGCCGCCTACCGCTGGATCGAGGCCGCGCAGGAGGACGGCGGCTTCGGCGCCCACGCCGTCATCCACCTCGGCAAGCACGGCAACCTGGAGTGGCTGCCCGGCAAGACCGCCGCGCTGTCCGCCGAGTGCGGCCCGGACGCCGTCCTCGGCGACCTGCCGCTGATCTACCCCTTCCTGGTCAACGACCCGGGCGAGGGCACCCAGGCCAAGCGCCGCGCCCACGCCACCCTGGTCGACCACCTGGTGCCGCCGATGGCCCGCGCCGACTCCTACGGCGACATCGCCCGACTGGAGCAGCTGCTCGACGAGCACTCCAACATCGCCGCGATGGACCCGGCCAAGCTGCCCGCGATCCGCGCCCAGATCTGGACCCTGATCCAGGCCGCCAAGCTGGACCACGACCTCGGCCTCGACGAGCGCCCCGAGGACGACGGCTTCGACGACTTCCTCCTGCACGTCGACGGCTGGCTCTGCGAGGTCAAGGACGCCCAGATCCGCGACGGTCTGCACGTCCTCGGCCAGGCCCCGGCCGGCACCGACCGGGTCAACATCGTGCTCGCCATCCTGCGTGCCCGGCAGATCTGGGGCGGCGTCAGCGCGCTGCCCGGTCTGCGCGAGGCGCTCGGCCTGGACGAGGCCGCACTCACCCTCGGTGCCACCGACGCGGCCGAGGCACAGGCCCGCGCCCTGGTCGAGGCGATGGAGGCGCAGGACTGGGCGCCCGAGGCGGTGGAGAAGGTCGCCGCCGGGCTGCCGGAGGCCGTCCGCGAGGTGCTGAACTTCGCCGCCACCCAGGTGGTGCCGCGCCTGGCAGCCACCACCGACGAGCTGGACGCCGTACTGCACGCGCTCCAGGGCGGCTTCGTTCCGGCCGGACCGTCCGGCTCGCCGCTGCGCGGCCTGGTCAACGTGCTGCCGACCGGCCGCAACTTCTACTCCGTCGACCCGAAGGCCGTCCCCAGCAAGCTCGCCTGGGAGACCGGCCAGGCGCTCGCCGCCTCGCTGATCGAGCGCTACCGGGCCGACAACGACGGCGCCTACCCGCCCTCGGTCGGGCTCTCGCTCTGGGGCACCAGTGCGATGCGCACCGCCGGTGACGACATCGCCGAGGCCTTCGCCCTGCTCGGCGTCCGACCGGTCTGGGACGACGCCTCGCGCCGGGTCACCGGCCTGGAGCCGATCCCGCTGGACGAACTGGGCCGCCCGCGCATCGACGTCACGCTGCGCATCTCCGGCTTCTTCCGGGACGCGTTCCCGCACGTGGTCGCCCTGCTGGACGACGCGGTGCGCCTGGCCGCCGCCCAGGAGGAGGCCGACGCGGACAACTTCGTCCGGGCCCACGTGCAGGCCGACCTCGCGGTGCACGGCGACGAGCGCAAGGCCACCGTCCGCGTCTTCGGCTCCCGCCCGGGCACCTACGGCGCGGGCCTGCTCCAGCTGATCGACAGCCGGGACTGGCGCACCGACGCCGACCTGGCCGAGGTGTACACGGTCTGGGGCGGCTACGCGTACGGCCGCGGGCTGGACGGGCGCCCGGCGCGCGAGGAGATGGAGACCGCGTACAAGCGGATCACCGTCGCCGCGAAGAACACCGACACCCGCGAGCACGACATCGCGGACTCGGACGACTACTTCCAGTACCACGGCGGCATGGTGGCCACCGTCCGCGCCCTCACCGGCAAGGCACCGACCGCCTACATCGGCGACTCGACCCGCCCGGAGACGGTCCGCACCCGCACCCTGACCGAGGAGGCCGCCCGCGTCTTCCGCGCCCGGGTGGTCAACCCGCGCTGGATCGAGGCGATGCGCCGCCACGGCTACAAGGGCGCCTTCGAGATGGCCGCGACGGTCGACTACCTGTTCGGCTACGACGCCACGACGGGCGTGGTCGCGGACTGGATGTACGAGAAGCTGACCCAGGAGTACGTCCTCGACCCGGTCAACCGGGAGTTCCTGGCCGGTGCCAATCCGTGGGCACTGCACGGGATCAGCGAGCGCCTGCTGGAGGCGGCCAGCCGCGGACTGTGGGAGCAGCCGGACCCGGAGCTGATCCAGCAGCTGCAGGCCGCGTTCCTGGAGACCGAGGGCGACCTGGAGGGCGGCGAGGGCTGATCTGCCGAGTGGCATGAAGCCACCGTGTTCGAAACGTGGCGTTCCCGTCATCCATTCGGGTGACCGGGCCACTGGTGGCGTTCGGCGCCCAAGCGGACAATACGGGGCATGTCGCGCCGCATCGCTCACGCACGCCAAGCCCTGAGCACGACCGCCACCCCGGCCGGCGATTCGGCCGCAGCCTCGGCCGACGGGTCGGCCGCCACCCGGGCCGCCGAGTCGGCGGCCGATTCGACTGCTGATTCGACCGCCGACTCGACCGCCGGGGAACGGGCGCCGCGCGCGCCGCACCGGTACCGGGCGCGGTTCGGGGCGCTGGCGGCCGGGGCGGTGTTGGTGCTGGCGTTCCCGGCGCCGGGACAGGCCTGGCTCGCGTGGGTCGGGCTGGTTCCCGGGCTGCTACTGATGCAGCGGGCCCCGTCGGGGCGGGAGGCGTCGGTGCGCGGCTGGTGGTTCGGGGCGGGGTTCATCCTGACCGCGATGTACTGGCTGCTGCCGTCCATCGGACCCGGGCTGCCGGTGCTCGCGGTGCTGTTCGGGGCGCTGCAGGGTGCGGTCGGGTACGCGGTGCACCGGCTGCTGCACCCTGCGCTGACCACGCGTCGGGCGCTGCTGGCGCTGCTGGTCGTCCCGGCGATCTGGGTGACCACCGAGTACGCGCGGTCCTGGCCCGCGCTCGGCGGGCCCTGGGCGCTGCTCGGCGCCACCCAGTGGCAGCACCCGGCGATCCTCGGGCTGGCCTCGGCTGGCGGGATCTGGCTGGTCAGCGCGGCGATTGCGGCGGTGAACACCGCGGTGCTGATCGTACTGACCGCGGTGCACCGGCAGCCTCGGACGGTCGCGGCGCTGACCGCCGTACTGCTGCTGGCCGCCGGTCCGCTGCTGTTCGCGCTGCGCCAGGCGCCGGTGCGCACCGGCGCGGTGACGGTGGCGCTGGTCCAGCCGGGCATCGTGGAGGACCCGCAGGCCCGGTTCGACTTGAGCGCCCGGGCCACCGCCGCCCTGGTCGGGCAGCCGCTGGACCTGGTGGTGTGGGGCGAGAGCAGCACCGCCGCCGACCTGGACCAGGACCCGGCCTCCCTGGACGCCCTGCGCCGGCTCGCGGCGACCACCGGCGCCGAGATCATGGCCGGGGAGGACGCCCGCAAGGCCGACGGGCGGATCTCCAAGGACGCGGTGCTGGTCTCCCCGGCGGGCGTGGTGGACCGCTACCGCAAGATCCGCCTGGTGCCCTTCGGCGAGTACATCCCGCTGCGCCCGGCGCTCGGCTGGATCGCCGGGGTCAGCCGGGCGGCGGGCGAGAACCGGGCGCCCGGCAGCGCCTTCCACGTGCTGCCGGCCATCGACCGGGCGGGCGGGCCGCTGCCGGTCGGCGCGCTGATCTGCTTCGAGTCGGCGTTCCCGGACATGGCCCGGACGGCGGCGCGGGACGGCGCCCGGGTGCTGGTCTACCAGTCCTCGACCTCGACCTTCCAGCACACCTGGGCGCCCGAGCAGCACGTCGCGCTGGCGGCGATCCGGGCTGCCGAGACCGGGCGTCCCGCCGTGCAGGCCTCGCTGACCGGGGTCTCGGCCGCCTTCGACGCCCAGGGCCGGGAGCTGGCCCGGCTCGGCACCGACCGCACCGGGACGCTGACCGTACGGCTGCCGCTCACCGCGCCGGGGACGCTGACCTGGTACGACCGGGTCGGCGACGTGGTGCCGATGGGCGCGCTGCTGGTCACGGCGGCGGCGGCGCTGGGCGGGTGGCGCTCGCGGGCTGCGCGGAGTTCGGCTCAGCTCCCCGCCGTTTAGTGCCCGCTGTTCGGTGCCCGCCGCTCAGCTGCCCGCCGGGGCGGTGTAGACGCCGAACGCGGCGCCCTGGGCGTCGCGCAGCACGGCGATCCGCCGGCCGCCCGGCATCGAGTAGCTCGGCATCAGCACCTGCGCGCCGAGGGCGACCGCCCGCTCGACCGTGTTGTCGACGTCGGCGACCGAGAAGTACGGCAGCCAGTGCGGCGGCACCTCGGGCGGGAAGTTCTCGCCCATCACCAGCATGCCGCCGAAGTCCTGGCCGTCCAGGCCCCACTGGGTGTAGTGCTCGGACGGGGCGACGGACCAGCCGAAGACCGCCGGGTAGAAGGCTCTCGCGCCGGCCGGGTCGCGGGTGAGCAGTTCCACCCAGCCGAGCGAACCGGGCTCGTTGAACACGTCGGCGCCCGGGAAGGCGCGGGCCTGCCAGAGGATGAAGGCCGCGCCGGACCGGTCGGCGACCACCGCGAAGACGCCGAGGTCGAACACGTCGCTGGGCGCCTTGAGGACGCGGCCGCCTTCGGCCTCGATCCTCTTGGCGGTGGCGCCGGCGTCGGCGACCGCGAAGGCCACCGTCCAGGCGATCGGCTGCTGCGGCGCGTACCGCGGGGTGATCGCGGCGGCCGAGGCCTTGCCCAGGAACATCTGGGTGTAGTCGCCCGCGTCGGGCCGGACGTCGCTGTCGGGGCGCCAGCCGAACAGCTCGCGGTAGAAGGCCGTGGCGGCGGCCGGGTCGGAGGTGCCCAGCTCGACCCAGCACGGGGCGTTGGTGGTGACGGAGGTCTGCTTCATGGCTCTTGCTCTCCGGCTGCTTTAGCTGATTGTTCGTCAGGTATTGGTTGTGTCAGGAGACTTCGAGGACAACCTTGCCGCGGGCGTGCCCGGACTCGACCGCGGCGACCGCCGCGGCGGCACGGGCTAGCGGATAGCGGTTGGTGACCTGGGGGTCCAGGTCACCGGTGGCGACGAGCATGGCCAGGGCGGCGAGGGTCTCGGAGGTGGTGGAGCGGGTGACATAGCGGCCGCCGAGTTCGGCGGCGACGGTCGGGTCGGCGGTGCTGACCAGTTCGCTGCGATCGCCGATCACCCCGGCCACGGCCTTCAGGGCGTCGCCGCCGACCAGGTCGAGGACGCCGTTGACGCCGTCGGGGGCCGCCGCGGTGATCCGCTCGACGACGCCGTCGCCGTAGCGGACCTGGGTGGCGCCGAGGGACTCCACGTACTCGCGGTTGGTGTCGCTCGCGGTGCCGAGTACGGTCAGGCCCTGGCTGCGGGCGATCTGGGCGGCGGCGCTGCCGACCCCGCCGGCGATGCCGAGGATCAGCAAGGTCCGCCCGGCGCCGAGGGCGAGTTGGCGCACGGCGTCGTCGGCGGTGGCGACCGAGACGCAGAGCGTCGCGGCCTGGTCGAAGTCGACGGCCCCGGGCTTGAGGGCGCTCAACTCGGCGCGCAGCAGGGTCTGTTCGGCGAAGGCTCCGGCAGCGGCGAGGCCGAACACCTCGTCGCCCGGGGTGAACCCGGCGACCCCGGGCCCGACCTGCTGCACCACGCCGGAGGCTTCCTGGCCCATCACGGCGGGGAGTTGGCGCTCGCGGCCGAGGAAGCCCCGGCGGACCTTCCAGTCCACCGGGTTCACCCCGGCGGCGTGGACGGTGATCGCCAGTTGACCGGGGCCGGCCTCCAGCGTGGGACGGTCGAGGAACTCCTGTGTCTCCGGTCCGCCGTAGTCGACGAAGCCGAACGCCTTGGCCATCGGTGATCCCACTCCTCGGGTAGCGGCCTGCGGCCCCTTGCTCCCCCGCCCCAGCATGCGGGGCGCGGCGAGGTGGGGGCGGGCGCTGGTGGGCCGAACGGGGGTGGGCCGGGGCGGCGGAGGGTGGGCGGGGGCGGCGGAGGGGACGGCAAGGGGCAGCGAGGGGCGAAGCGGGGCGGCGGGGGCGAACAAAAGGCAGTCGACAGATAACAGATTTCGAAATCTGTCATCTGTCGACTGTTAGTTGTCAGCGGTTCTCTGTCAGCTGTCAGGCCCGCACGGCCCGCGCCACCGGAATCCAGAGCTCCGCCTCAGCGTCGCCCGTCCCCGGGACGAAGCGGGTCTTCAGGACCTCCGGGCCCGGCCGGGCCTCGTACGGGTTGGACGGGAACCACTGGCTGGCCACGTCCCCCCACATCTCCTGCAGCGCCTGCGGGAACGCCCCCTTGTTGGTGAACACGGCCCAGGTCCCGGCCGGGACGTCCAGGACCTCCAGGTCGTCCGGGACGACGGCGTCCTCGCGCGCCACCACCGCGTGCCAGTAGTCGAGTTCGGAGCCCTCCTCGCGGTTGGGCGAGAGGTAGTCGGTCACCGAGACGATGCCGAGCGGGTCCTTGCCGGTCAGGGCCGTGATCCGCTCGACGGTCTCCGCCCCGAGCCCCTTGATGAACTCGGCGATGTGCGGGTTGACGCCCAGGTAGATCAGGGGCACCCGGGCCTTCCGGCCGACGATCCGGAAGTCCGGCTTCTCGACGATCCGGTATTCCATGCTGCTGCTTCCCTCCACGACGAGTCGGAAGGACATCCGGGGCTGGGAGGTGAGCACCGCACCGTCGCGCCGGGCCTCCCCCGGCCCGACCCCGTGCATCGACCGGAACGCCCGGGCGAACGCCTCGCCCGAGGTGTATCCGTACCGGACCGCGATGTCGAGCAACGTCCGCTCGCCATCGAGCACTTCGGCCCCGGCGACGGTCAGCCGCCGGCGTCGGACGTACTCCGACAGCGGCATCCCGGCGAGCATCGAGAACAGCCGCCGGAAGTGGTACTCCGACGTCATCGCGATCCGCGCCAGTTCGGCCACGTCGATCTCACCGGTCAGGTTCCGGTCGATCCGTTCCATCGTCCGGTTCAGATGCTCCAGCACACCGACCCCGTCCTTCCCTTGTTGATCACTACCGTAGGAAGGACCCACCTTGCCGCACCCGACAATCGGTGCCCGCTGCGGTCGGGCACCGACTGCCGGGCGACCGGCGCCAACCCGGGGTCAGACCAGGCCCTGGGCCAGCATCGCGTCCGCGACCAGCTCGAAGCCGGCGATGTTCGCGCCCACCACGTAGTCGCCGGGGTGGCCGTAGCGCTCGGCGGTGGTGAAGCAGGAGTCGTGGATGTGCTTCATGATCCCGGCCAGCCGCTCCTCGGTGCGCTCGAAGCTCCAGGAGTCGCGTGAGGCGTTCTGCTGCATCTCCAGCGCACTGGTCGCGACGCCGCCCGCGTTCGCCGCCTTGCCCGGGCCGAAGGCCACCCCGGCCTCCTGGAACACCCGCACCTCGGTCATGAAGGACTGACAGAACCGCATGATCTCAGCGTCCGAGCGGCCTTTGGGGTCGAAGTCGGAGCCGCCCTTGCCGCCGCCGATCGTCAGTCCGGTGAGCGCGTTCGTCAGCTTCTCGGCTATGAACGGCCGAGCTTGCAGGTAGCGCCCAACTGGCTGTTGGGTGGGCTCCCGCGTCCAGCCTCCGCCCCTATAGGACGGTGACAGGGGCGGATGACTGCCGCCCCGCATCCCATGCACCAGCGGCCCGGTGAGCGATGTTGCGGGAAGCGTTCCGGTCGGCGTGCGCAACGACGCCGCACGACCGGCATGCGAAGGTGGCCTGGTCGGGCCGGTTCCTGCGGTCGATGTGGCCGCAGTCGGCGCAGGTCTGGCTGGTGTACGCCGAGTCGACGTACACCAGCGGAACGCCTGCCCGCTTGGCCTTGTAGGCCACGAAGGAGCCGAGCTGGGCGAAGGCCCAGGAGTGCAGCGCGACCCGATGGGGCTTTCTCAGCCGTGCCCGCTGCCGGATGCCGGACAGGTCTTCCAGTCCGATCCCGGCACAGGTGCGTTCAGCCTCGGTCACGATGTGCTTGGAGATGACGTGGTTGGCGTCCTTGGCGCGGCGGGACTCCTTGCGGGAGATCCGCTTCAAGACGCGCTTGGCGGACTTGGTGCCCTTCTTCTGGAGCTTGGCGCGCAGGTCCTGCAGGCGTTTGCGGTGCCGGTTCAGGCCGCGTCCGGCAGCGCGGTAGCCGGTGGAGGCGGTGGCGATGTTGGCGATGCCGAAGTCCACGCCGATCCACCCGGTCGGCTCGAAGAGCTCAGGTTCGGGAATGTCGCACGTGGCGATCAGGAAGAACTCGCCGCCGCGCGTGATCAGATCGCTCTCGCCCTTGCGGTGCTCCCGAAGCATCTTGAGCGCGTCCGGCGAACAGACGAACCGAACGCCCTTCAGTCGTCCGGCGGTGGTCCAGATCGAGACGGTCTGCGCGTCCAACTGCCACGACAGGCAGCGGTCGTCATAGCTCTGTGCCGCGTCCTTTCGGAAGACGACCGGCTTGGACTCTGCCTTGGTGCGACGCGTACTGCCTGGCATGCCGAGGTTCCCGGCTCGGATGTTCGCCGTCAGCGTCGAGTAGGCGTCCGCCACCTTACGGATGACGTGCAGCGCGGGCTGGGCCGACAGGCCAGCGGCCTTCAGCTCCTGATAGGCCGCATCCTGCGAGGTCCTCCGGGACCTCGCACCCGTACGGAACGCCAGCTCGGAGACGCGATTGGCCTGACCGTTGCAGGCGGACAGGGTGCCGGCGATCGCCGCCGCCACCTCGGGCGACGGCATCAGCTTGACCTGAACCACCGTCAACACACGAACGACTGTAGCGTCCGTGTCACCACGATGGGAACCAAACCCTGCTATACGCAGGGGTCGACCTCGGCCCCCACACCTTCCACACGCTGGACCGCCGGACGGGAACAGCCGGGGCGGGTGGGGTGTTGTCCGCCTCCGTAGACGAGTCGGTCACCGACGGTAGGCATTTGTTCAAATTGGAACAGCATAGTACGGTCGACATCCGATCCGCCCGGATCCATCCGGATCCGGAGCGATCCAACCCGGTCCACCCTCGATCGACGGAGGCCCATCCATGCCTCAGCCCGGCGCCGCCACGGTGCGCTCGCACGTGCGCATCCCACTGACCTTCCCCGACGGCTACCGCGCCGAGGCGGAGATCTTCACCTTCCACGGCCTCGCCGACGGCGCCGAGCACCTGGCGCTCGCCCTCGGCACGGTCCCGGACGGCGGGACGCCACTGGTGCGGCTGCACTCCGAGTGCCTGACCGGCGACGTCTTCGGCTCGGACCGCTGCGACTGCGGCCCGCAGCTGCGCGAGTCGGTGGAGCGGATCAGCGAGGCCGGCGGATACCTGCTCTACCTGCGCCAGGAGGGCCGGGGCATCGGGCTGTACAACAAGCTCGACGCCTACGCCCTGCAGGACTCCGGGATGGACACCTACGACGCCAACACCGCGCTCGGCCTGCCCGAGGACGGCCGGGACTACACCGCGGCCGCCCAGATGCTCGGCACGCTCGGCGCCACCGGCATCGACCTGCTGAGCAACAACCCGGACAAGGCCGCCCAGCTGGCCGAGCTCGGGGTCACCGTCCGTCACCGGGTGCCGACCGGGGTCCACCTGTCGGCGAGCAACGTCCGGTACCTGAAGGCGAAGGTGGAGCGGACCGGGCACTCGATCGAGCTCTCCCGGCTGGTGGGCTGACGGCGGGCGGCTCTCAGCTGCCGGCCGGTAGCTGAGAGCCGCCGACTGACAGAGAACAACTAACAGAAAACAGCTGACAGATGACGGATTTCGAAATCTGTTATCTGTCAGCTGTCATCCGTTAGTCGTCACCCTGCCGCCCTCACCCCGCCCCGCGCGCCCCCGCACCGTCCGCAGCACCCCGTACGCCGCCACCGGCAGCGCCACCAGCAGCGCGGCCCAGAACGCCCCGTGCCCCCACACCCCCGCGACCGTGCCGAACAGCCCCTCGAACACCGGTATCCGCAGTGCCTCGACCGGCCCCAGCGCGCCGGGCCAGGCACCCAGGAACAGCGTGCCGAGGATCCAGCAGACGAACAGGACCCGCGCGGTGGCCAGCGTCCCGAGCGTGGTCAGCAGCGACACCACCAGCAGCAGGACGACAAACCCGGCCTGGTACCCCGCACCGCGCTGCCCCGTCCCCCAGGAGTCCGGCGTCCGGTGCACCCCGGTGGCCGCGAGCCGCACCTCGACCGCCGCCCACAGCAGCAGGACCAGCACCCCGGTGCTCCCGAGCGCGAACCGCAGCCGGTCCCGCGTTCCCGCGCCGCCCGTACGCCAGCGCCCTGCCGCCGGAACGGCCCGCATCGGGTGCCCGGCGGCCCGCGCGGCCCGTCGGTCGAGGTCCCGCCAGGACTCCCGGACCCGCCGCCGGGCCTGCTGGGCGGGCTTCAGCAGTCGGTTCGCCGCCCGCTCGATCAAGACCAGGGCCACCACGATCGCCACCACCGCCACGATCCCGGCCCAACTCCCCATCCCGCCCTCGAACATGACCACCCGGTCGGCCACCGGCTGCGGCGCCTCCACGGCCGTCATCGGCGGCCCGAGCCGCAGGTAGCCGATCGCGAAGGCCCCGGCGCCGGTCAGCAGCGCGGTACCGAAGCCGACCCGCGCCGGAAAGAAGGCGAGCACCACGGCCGCGACGAAGGCCGCGCCCAGTTTGCCGACCACCTGCTCGGCCGCGTGCCGACCGGCCAGGTGCAGCTGCCCGCCGAACAGGTCCGGCGAGAGGTCCAGCTTCTGCCCGGCCTCGATCGGGTAGCGCAGCACGGCCCCCGCCCACAGCAGCAGCCCGAGCCCGATCACCAGCAGCGCGACCGCGCCCACCCGGCGCGGCAGCATGGTGCGGGCGTACGGCCACCAGAGCCGCAGCCGGGCCGACCAGTCCACCGGCGGCCGACGGCGACGGCCCTGCCACAGCCGGGCCACCCTCCCCTGGCGCAGCGCGCCGGCCTCCGGTTCGGGCCGCTCGGTCCGACCGCGGCCGCGCCGTCGCAGTGCCTCCGCGGCCACCAGCGCCGCCCGCCCCGCGACCTCACTCTGGTCCGCCGCCACCGCCCGCCGGCGCAGCGCCGACCAGCGACGCCGCACCACGTCCCGAGGGGTGACCGCCTCCGGGTCGGGCGCCGGCCGCCGGGCCGCCGAACGGACGGCCGCCCTGGCCGCGGCGCCCGCCGCGAGCGTCCCGTCCACCACCGCCGCCGCGACCACCGCGGCGAGCTCCGACACCCGTACGGGCAGCGGCAGCCGGTGCAGCGCGGCGGGCAGCGGGGAGAGCCGGCCCAGCAACCGGTAGCGCTCCTCGGGGCGGATGCTGAGCCAGACCGCCAGCCGGTGCGCCTCCTCGCGCTCCTTTGGGCTGAGCCCGTCGCCGCCACGCCGACCGCCGCCGACCGTCCCGGCGGTCCGCTCCACTTCGGCCAGCACGTCCGGCAGCCCGGCCAGCGCGAGCAGCCGCGAGCAGTGCTCGCCGGAGCACTCGGGGTGGAAGCAGTCGTAGCGGGCCACCACGGCGGGCGCGCCGCCGCGCACCAGCTCGTCGATGAACGCGGCGCCGTCCGGTTCGGTGGCGATCCGCTCCAGTCCGGGGGTGTCGATCTGCCGGTCACGGTAGTGCGGCACGGCGGACGGGGCGTAGGCGGCGCCGAGGGCGAGCACGGCGACGGCGGCCACCGCCTCGCGCCGGGAGCCGGGCGCGCGGACCACGTCGGTGAGGTAGTGGAGGTCGAAGACGAAGTCCTTGACCTCGTCGCGCAGCCAGTCGCGCAGCCGCTCCGCCCCCACCGCCGCGAGCCAGCGCGCCGCCGCGCCGGAGTTGCGCAGCAGCACCTCGGTGAGCGGGACCGGGTCGGTGAACGGGTCCCCGAGGAAGGTGATCGGACGGCGGGCCCGCGGGCGGCGCCGGATCACCTCGGGGCTGCCGCCGGCCAGCCAGCTGCGGACTTCCGGAGCCGTCCAGCGGTCCTCCGGCTTCTTGGTGAACAGGCCCTGGAGAAGCAGAAGTTGGCGCTGGTCGGCGACGGCGGCGAGGTCCACCTCCTCGCCCATGACGAGCTCCAGCTCCAACTCCTGGTCGGCGGCCCGCTCGCCGTCCGCGCCGACGAACCGCGGGCGGCCGACGAACAGTTCGTACAGCACGTTGCCGAGCGCCCACCAGGGCCCCGCCTCGTGGTTCTTGCCCGCCAGTTGCTCGGGCGCCATGTAGGCGACGGTGACCATCATCGCGGAGGTGAAGCGACGGCTGTCGGTGAGCCGGTCGACCCCGCCGAAGTCGGCGATCACGAACTCGCCGGGCCCGCGGCCCGGGCGCACCAGGATGTTGGCGGGCTTGAAGTCCAGCGGGTTGCGCTGGATCCGCCGCTGCCAGAACTCCAGCAGGGAGACCAGCTCGTAGACGATCTGCTCGGTGGTCCGCGGGTCGGTGTGCGCGCCGCTGCGGCGCAGCTCGGCGACGTGCGCGGAGAGGGTGACCGGCAGGTACTCCATCGCCACCCAGTCGACCACGGCGCCGTGGTGGCGCACCCGCCCGAAGTCGATCAGGTGCGGGACGTGCCGGCGGAAGCCGTCGTTGCGCAGGTGGGCGAGCAGGTCGTGGTCCATCGGCTGGCCGACGGCGGCCACCTTGACCGCGGCGTCACGGCCGCCGTCGGTGCGCCGGACGTACCAGACGGTGCCCTCGGCGCCGGCCCCGGCCTTGCCCAGCGGGGTGAAGCGGTCCCGCAGGGCGTCCGGGAAGGTCACCTCGGACGGGCCGGCGGCCTCGGACGGGCCGCCGGCTTCGGCCCCGGTGAAGCCGCCCGCCGCGAACCCGCCGCCCGGGACGGGCCCCGGGCCGATGTTGTCCTGCCAGGACGGGTCCGCGGACGGGCCGGGCGTCGGGCCCGCGGACGGGCCGGCGGCGGCCCGGGGCCGGACGACCTCGGTGGTCGCGTCCGGGTCGAAGCGCCGCGGGGCGCCCCGCTGGACCTTGGTCCGGGCCTCCGGGTCGTGGCGCGGCCCGGGTGTCCCCCTGGTCCCGGCCTGCGGGTCCACCCGGGTGTGCGGCTGGGCGCCGAGCCGGGACGGCCGGTCCGTACCGGCCTGCGCGCCGCGCCGACGGTCCCGTGAGCCGCGGTCCACCCTGGTCCGCGGCGGCTCCCCCGGTCCGGGGCCGCCTCCCGGCGCCGCCCCGCGTCGGTCCCCGTCGACCGGGCCGACGTCCTCCGTTGCGCCCATGGCTGGCGCTCCCCTCCCCGTTCCCCGGGGCCGGTGCGGGGCTGTGACCGCGGGCGCACCGGTGCCGGGTGGTGATTTTGACGCGCCATCATCCCGCATACCGGGCACGGGTGTCGGGTGCTTTCGGAACGCTTCCCGGAACTGTTTCCGCACCGCGACCGGGCCCGCACGGCACCGGCACCACGGCCCGTCTCAGCACTCCCCGACGGGGCGCCCCTTCGGCTCCTCGACGATCCGACGGGCGATCTCGGCCGGCTGCACCGGGCGGCCGAAGTGCCAGCCCTGCGCCCAGTCGCAGCCCATGGTGCGCAGCCGCTCGGCGTCCTTGCGGGTCTCCACGCCCTCGGCGGTGACGGTCAGTCCGAGGGTGTGCGCCATCGACACCAGGCCGCTGACGATCCGCCACCCGGTGGCGCCGTCCTTCGCCGGGTCGTGCAGGTCGCCGACGAAGGACCCGGCGATCTTCAGCCCGGAGACCGGCAGGTCGCGCAGGTAGGCGAGGTTGGACCAACCGGTACCGAAATCGTCCACGGCCAGCGAGACGCCGAGGTCGACCAGTCCGTGCAGGGTGCGCAGCGCCTCGTCCTCGGGGCCGACCACGGTCGACTCGGTGATCTCCAGCTGCAGCCGGGCCGGGTCCAGGCCGGTGCTGTCCAGGATCCGCCCGAGGTCGGTGACCAGCGCGGCGCTGCGCGCCTGCCGCACCGCCAGGTTGACGTTCAGCTGGGGCGCGGCGTCGCCGTACTGCTTGATCCAGTCGGCGGCCTGGCCGCAGGCCTGTTCCAGCACCCAGCGGCCGAGCGGCATGATCAGCCCGGTCTCCTCGGCGGTGGTGACGAACTCGTCCGGGCCGAGCACGCCGAGCTGCGGGTGGCGCCAGCGCACCAGCGCCTCGACAGCGGCCATCCGGCCGTCGGCCAGCTTGTACAGCGGCTGGTAGTCGATGAAGAACTCGCCGCGGTCCAGCGCGGCCGGCATCCGCACCGACACCGCGTAGCGGCTGACCGCGCGGGCGTTCTCCTGGGGGTCGAACAGCGTCCAGCGGCCGCGGCCGGCCTCCTTGGCGCGGTAGAGCGTGAGGTCGGCGGCCCGGACGGCGGCGCCGGGGGTGGTGGTGGACACCCGCCGCTCCAGCACGCCGACGCTGGCGCCGACGGCGAGCTTGTGGTCGCCGATCAGCACCGGCCCGGCCAACGCCTTGAGCACGGTCTTGGCGGCGGCCACCGCCTCCTGCTCGCCGCGGCAGTTCTCCAGCAGGACGACGAACTCGTCGCCGCCGAGCCGGGCCACCAGGTGGCCGAGCGGGGTGAGGGCGGCCTTCAGCCGGGCGGCGACGGCGGACAGCAGCTGGTCGCCCATGTCGTGGCCGAGGCTGTCGTTGACCACCTTGAAGCCGTCGAGGTCGACGTAGCAGAGGCCGAACCGGGCGCCCGGCTCCGGCTCCTCGAACAGCTTCTCCAGCCGTTCGAAGAAGGCGGCGCGGTTGGGCAGGCCGGTCAGCGGGTCGTGGGTGGCCTGGTGGCGCAGCCGCTCCTGGAGTCGGTAGCGGTCGGTGACGTCCTCGAGCATCGCGACCTGGTACTGCGGGACGCCGTCGTCGTCGCGGATCAGCGAGACGGTCAGGTGGGTCCAGACCACCTCGCCGTCCTGGCGGTAGTACGGCTTGTCGAACTGGAAGTACTCCCGCTTGCCGCTGATCAGCTCCTCGTAGGCCTCCCAGACGCCCGGGGTGTCCTCGGGGTGGACGAGGTCGTCGACCCGGCGGCCGATCATGTCGTCCGGCCCCGCTCCGAACAGCTCCTGCACGGCCTTGTTGACGGCCAGGATGTTGCCGTCGGTGTCGCCGATGGCGATGCCGATCGCGGCGCTCTCGAACAGGGCGCGGAACCGGGCCTCGGAGGCGCGCAGCGCACGCTCGGCCTCCTGACGGGCGGCGTCGGCGGCGGTGCGGATGGCCTCCTGCTCGCGCAGGGTGCGCTCGCGCAGGGCGTTGGCCCAGCCGGCCGCGAAGGCGCCGGTCAGCGCGGGGCCGCGGTCGTCGCCGACCGGCTGGGCCTGGAGCAGTTCGACCGTGCGGGCGAGCAGGACCGGGTCGGTGAAGTGCGCGTCGACCAGTTCGGCGCCGGCCTGGGCGGCCAGCCGGGGCTCGAAGGGCTCCTCCACCTGGGCGCGGTGCAGCAGCGCGGCGGTGCGCGCGACCAGGCGACCGAGCAGACCCGGGTGGACGACGATGCCGTGGTCGGCGGAGAGCAGCCGGCCCCAGTCCTCGTGGAACCGCTCGCCGCTGCCGTTCACCGGGGTGGTGCCGCTCATCCGAGGGCCCCGGTTCCGCGGACCGTCGTGTACCGAGGCCGGACCGTCGTACGCACGGCGGGAGGCCCGACGGCCGCCGCACGGGGCGTACGGTCGTCGACTGCTCTCCCGTGGCGACGGCTCAAGGGCGGAACCCCACGCCCGCCACCCCGGCGATCCGCTCGGGGTGCTCGCCGACCGTGTCCGGCTGGTCCGGGCGCCACTGCGGCAGGTGGACCACGCCCGGCTCGACCAGCTCGAAGCCGGCGAACATCGCGGTGACCTGCTCGCGGGTGCGCATGGTCAGCGGGGTCGGGGTCATCCGGTAGAGCTTCTGGTGGTCCTCGGCCTGGTCCGGTCGGGCCTCCAGGGAGGCGTGCGAGAGGACCAGCGCGCTGCCGGAGGGGAGCGCGTCGCGGATCGCGCCGACCAGCTTCCAGGGGTCCTCGTCGTCGCTGACGAAGTGGGCGACGGCCACCAGCAGCACGGCCACCGGCTCACCGGCGGACAGCAGTTCGATCACCTCGGAGCGGGCCATCAGGTCCTCGACGTCGCGCAGGTCGGCCTGGACCACGGCGCTGCGCGGGTCGTCCTGCATCAGCAGGCGGCTGTGCGCGACGGCGACCGGGTCGCGGTCCACGTAGACGACCTCGGCCTCGGGCCGGATCACGCGGGCGATCTCGTGCACCGCGCCGAAGCTGGGGATGCCGGAGCCGATGTCCAGGAAGCGGGTGACGCCGCGCTCGGCGAGGAAGGTCACGGCGCGGCGCAGGAAGGCCCGGTTGGAGCGCATGATCTGCGGCAGCTCGGGCCACATGGACATCGCCTTGCGGGCCATCTCCCGGTCGACCTCGAAGTTGTGCGAGCCCCCCAGGTAGTAGTCGTAGACCCGCGCGGCGTTCGGTTTGTCCAGGTCCATGTCTTCCGGTACCCAGCTCGGTCGCCGCATGCCTGGGACTCCTTCACTCCGGTTCCGGGGGTGCAGCGCCTGGGGATGCTGCCGTGACTGATGAGACTACAAGCACGGAGGATCCTCCCCCGCACCCCGAACGGCTGCAAGCGGAATGTGCCATTCCCCGCGAACCGCATCCTTTGCTGAGCATTTACCCGCCGTTCGAGGCCGTTGCGGGGCACCCGGGCACACGGGATTCGCGGGGCGGGCGCCAACTCGGCGGCGGTCCACCGGCGTTCCGCCGTGGCGCGGCACGAGCCCGGCTAGGGTGTGGCGCGTGGACCCCAACCACTACCGCTTCCAGGGCGTGTGGCGACTCGCGGCACCGGCCTCGGCGGTGTACGCGGCACTGGAGGACGTCCAGGGCTACCCGCTGTGGTGGCCGGAGATCCGCGAGGCCCGGCAGACCGGCGAGGATGCCGGGGAGGTGGTGGTGCGCGCGCTGCTGCCGTACCGGCTGGTGATCCACCTGGAGGCGACCCTGCGCGACCCGGGCACCGGGGTGCTGGAGGCGGCGATGCGGGGCGACCTCAACGGGTGGTCGCGGTTCACGGTCACGCCGGACCGGCCGAGCGGGCCGGACGGGCCGAGCGGGCCGGACGGGCCCGGCAGCGCGGGGTGCCGAGTGCTGTTCGAGGAGGACACCCGGCCCGGCAAGCCCCTGCTGCGGCGACTCGCCCTGCCGCTGCACCCGCTGTTCCGGGCCAACCACGCGGTCATGATGCGCCGGGGGCGGCGGGGACTCGCGGCGTACTTGGCGAGTGGCGGTCCCGGCGGGGCGGGCGCCGGCCTGGGCGGCTCCGGCGGGGCGGGCACCGACGCGGAGGAGGCGGCGAACAGATGACAGACGACAGCTTTCAGCGAACAGATAACAGACTTCGAAATCTGTCAGCTGTTCACCGTTCGCCCGAGCCCGCCTTCACCTTCGACACCCCCTTCGACCGCACCGGCACCGGCAGCAGCAAGTGGGCCCGGGCCGAGGCCCCCGGGGTGATCCCGCTGGGCCTGGCCGACATGGACCTGCCCGGCCCGCCCGCCGTCGCCGAGGCCCTGGAGCGGCGCACCCGCCACGGCGCGTACGGCTACACGGTCTGCGACCCGGCCGGGCGGAGCCAAGTCGCAGACTGGTACCGCGCCCGGCACGGCGTGGCGGTGGACCCGGACTGGGTGCTGCTGCTCCCCTGCGGTCCGCGCACCGCGCTGCGCCTCCTGCTGGACACCCTCCGCCCGCAGGCGCCCGTCCTCTTCCCCACCCCCGAGTGGGCCGGCTTCGCCCAGCTCTGCCGCGCAGCGGGGATCGCCCACCGCGAGCTGCCGCTGCCCCTCGGCCCGGACGGCTACCACCTCCCCGACGGCCCGCTCCCCTCCCCGACGGCCGCCGTCCTGCTGAGCAGCCCGCACAACCCCTCCGCCCGGGTCTGGCCCACCGCCGAGCTGCGCGCCCTCGCCGAACGGGCGGCCGAGGCGGACGCGCTGCTCGTCTCGGACGAGGTGCACGGCGACCTCACCCACCCCGGACACACCCACCCCGTCGCCGTCACCACCGTCGACCCGGCCCTCCGGCACCGCGTGGTCACCCTGAACTCCGTCGGCAAGACCTTCAACTGCTCCGGCATTCCCAGCAGTTTCGCCCTCGTCCCCGACCCCGCCCTGCGCGCCCGCTTCACCGACACCCTGGCCGGCTACGGCCTCTGGGAGGGCGGCCTGCTGGAGCAGACCGTGCAGCACGCCGCGCTGCGCGAGGGCGGCCCGTGGCTGGACGCCCTGCTCCTCCACCTCGCCGCCGCCCGCACCCGGCTCACCGGGCGACTCGGCCCCGCCGTCCGCTCGGCGCCGCAGGCCTCCTACCTGCTCTGGCTGGACGCCGCCGCCCTCGGCCTGCCACCCGGGGCCGCCCGCCGGGCGCTGCTGGAGCGCTGCGCCCTGGAGGCCTCCGACGGCGCCGACTTCGGCCCCGGCGGCACGGGCTCGCTGCGGCTGAACTACGCCCTGCCGGGCCCGGTGCTGGACGCCGTCCTGGCCCGACTGGAGCGCCTGTGACCTGGGCATGTGCCCATGCCGAGGGCAGCCCCCACGCCCCGCGCACAGCCCGCCCCGAACCCCCGCATTCACCCGATCGCCACGTCCCCGACCTGCAAAAACGAACATTCACGCGATATTTGCGGAGCGGCCCCGCATGCTCCGTAGCAGACTGGGCAGGGTAAACCGGGCCGCAATCGTGATCCCGAGGATGGTGAGTCCGGTGATACCGATATCCCGCACCACTACGCCCGACCGGCAGAGCGCACCCACACCCCCGCCAGGGGTGACCCCGTTGACCGAATCGGGGGCGCGCAGCCATGTGTCGGGCGTCTGTTTCAAGATCGGACCGCCCCGCCTGGTCGGTGTGGAGGTCGAGTGGTTCGTCCACGACGACCGATGTCCCACCCAGCCCGTTCGGCCCGAACTGCTCCACGCCGCACTGGAGTCGCTGCCCCTCGGCGGCCCGGACGGCACCTCGCTCCCCTCCGGTTCGCGCCTCACGCTCGAACCCGGCGGACAGGTCGAGCTCAGCTCCCCGCCCGCCACCGGCCTCGTGGCCTGCGTCGACGACACGCGACGCGATCTGACCGCCCTGCGGGCCGCCTTCGCGGCACAGGGTCTGCACCTCACCGGTACCGGGACGGACCCGTTGGTTCGTCCCCGGCGGATGGTGCTGGACCACCCGCGCTACCTCGCGATGGAGCGGTTCTTCGACTCGGCCGGCCCGTGGGGCCGGATCATGATGACCGGTACCGCGTCGGTGCAGGTGTGCCTGGACGCCGGTGACGCGGACGGCCCGCACGCGGTGGAACGGCGCTGGCAGCTGGTCCACCGGCTGGGCCCGGTGCTGGTCGCCGCCTTCGCCAACTCCCCGCTGCTGGACGGCAGGCCGACCGGCCACCGATCCACCCGGCAGACCGTCTGGTCCCGGATGGACCCGAGCCGCACCCTCGCCCCCGAGCCGGACCACGGCGACCCGCGCGAGGCCTGGGCGCGATACGTGCTGGATGCCCAAGTCCTGTGCGTGCAACGGCCGGAGGGCATGCCGTGGACGGTCCCGCCCGGACTGACCTTCCGGGACTGGATCCGCGGCGCGGGCGAACGCCCGCCCACGCTCGCCGACTTGGACTACCACTGCACCACGCTGTTCCCGCCGGTGCGCCCGCGCGGCCACCTGGAGCTGCGGATGATCGACGCCCAGCCCGGCGACGGCTGGGTGGTGCCCACCGCCCTCGTCACCGCGCTGCTGGACGACCCGGTGGCCGCCGACGCCGTGTTCGCCGCGCTGGAGCCGCTGGACTCCTTCGACCGGCGGGAGGGAGCGACCGGCCCGCGCCCGCCGCGCAGCGAGGCCTGGCGCCGCGCCGCCACGCTGGCCGTCGCCGACCCCGAGCTGCGCCGCGCCGTCCTCACCTGCTTCGCCGCCGCCGACGCCGCGCTGGGCCGCCTGCCCGGCGCCGGTCGACTGCGCACCGCCGTCGCCGAGTTCGCCGAGCGCTACCCCGCGCGCGGCCGCTGCCCGGCCGACGACCAGCTGGACGCCCTGCGCTCCGGCACCCGACGCACTCCGCCGGAGGAGGCACCATGACCGACGTCCGACCGCCCGCCGACCCGGGGACGGGCACCGAGGCGCTGCGCGAGAGCATCGCCGCCGAGCTGCTGGCCGCCCGCGACCGGACCGCCGCGCTGACCGACTGCGTGGAGGACGCCGATCTCACCGCCCAGCACTCGCCGTTGATGTCCCCGCTGGTCTGGGACCTCGCACACATCGGCAACCAGGAGGAGCTCTGGCTGCTGCGCAACGTCGGCGGCCGGGACCCGATGCACCCCGAGATCGACCCGCTCTACGACGCCTTCCAGCACCCCCGCGCCGAGCGCCCCAGCCTGCCGCTGCTGCCGCCCGCCGAGGCCCGCGCCTACGCCCACGAGGTGCGCGGCCGGGTGCTGGACCTGCTGGCGGCCAGCCCGTTGGAGGGCGCGCCGCTGCTGGACGCCGGGTTCGCCTTCGGGATGATCGCCCAGCACGAGCAGCAGCACGACGAGACGATGCTGATCACCCATCAGCTCCGCAAGGGCGAACCCGCCCTGGCCGCTCCCCCGCCGCCCCCGGCGCCCGCCGACGCGGCCACCCTGCCCGCCGAAGTCCTGATCCCGGCGGGCCCGTTCACCATGGGCACGGACAGCGAGCCGTGGGCGCTGGACAACGAGCGCCCGACGCACACCGTCGACCTGCCGGCCTACTTCCTGGACACCACCCCGGTCACCAACGCCGCCTACCAGCGCTTCATCGCGGACGGCGGCTACGACGACCCGCGCTGGTGGACTCCGGAGGGCTGGGAGCACCGCCGCCGGGCCGGGCTGACCGCCCCGCTGTTCTGGAGGCTCCAGGACGGCCCGTGGCTGCGCCGCCGCTTCGGTACGGTCGAGCCCGTCCCGCCGAACGAGCCGGTGCTGCACGTCAGCTGGTACGAGGCGGACGCCTACGCCCGGTGGGCCGGGCGACGCCTGCCGACCGAGGCCGAGTGGGAGAAGGCGGCCCGGCACGACCCGGCCACCAGCCGCTCCCGCCGCTACCCCTGGGGCGACGGCCCGCCCGGCCCCGAGCACGCCAACCTCGGCCAGCGCCACCTGCGCCCGGCCGCGGCGGGCAGCTACCCCCAGGGCCAGTCACCGTACGGCGTGCGGCAGTTGATGGGCGACGTGTGGGAGTGGACGGCCAGCGACTTCCGCCCCTACCCGGGGTTCCAGGCCTGGCCGTACCAGGAGTACTCCGAGGTCTTCTTCGGGCCCGAGTACAAGGTGCTGCGCGGCGGCTGCTTCGCGGTGGCACCGGTCGCCTGCCGGGGCACCTTCCGCAACTGGGACTACCCGGTCCGACGGCAGATCTTCTCCGGCTTCCGCACCGCCCGCAGCCCGGAGGAGGCCTGATGTGTCGCCACCTCGCCTACCTGGGCGAACCGCTGGCACCGCAGGAGCTACTGGTGCACCCGCCGCACGCGCTGTACCGGCAGTCCTGGGCGCCGCGGACCCAGCGGCACGGCACGGTCAACGTGGACGGCTTCGGCCTCGGCTGGTACGCGGACGGCGACGAGCTGCCCGCGCGCTACCGCCGGGCCGGGCCGATCTGGGCGGACGCGACCTTCGCCGACCTCGCCCGGGTGATCCGCACCCGGGCGCTGCTGGCGGCCGTCCGCTCCGCCACCGAGGGCTGCGCGGCGGGCGAGAGCGCGGCCGCACCGTTCTCCGCCGGGCGCTGGCTGTTCAGCCACAACGGCGCGGTGGCCGGCTGGCCCGGCAAGCTGGACGCGCTCGCCGCCCTGCTCCCGCCGGCCGAGCTGCTGGAGCTGGAGGCGCGCACCGACTCGGCCCTGTTGTGGGCCCTCACCCTGCACCGGCTGCGCCGGGGCGCGGACCCGGGCGAGGCGCTGGCGGGCACCGTCGCGGACGTCGCCACGCACACCACCGGGCGGCTCAACCTGCTGCTCACCGACGGCACCGCGATCGCCGCGACCACCTGGGGAGACACCCTGCACCACCGCACCCTGCCGGGACTCGGCACGGTGGTGGCCTCCGAGCCGTACGACGACGACCCGGGGTGGACGCCCGTCCCGGACGGCTCCCTGCTGCTGGCCGACGCCCGGGGCGCGACCGTCCGGCAGCTCCCCAGCCACTACTGACCCTCCACTCTCCCTTCATTTTCTGAACAGAGGAACCACCCTGTCATGGACACATTCGATCTCACCCGACTGCTGCCCGCCGACCACTTCAGCACCGCGCTGCGCCAGGACGTGCAGCACGGCCTGACCTCCGAACCCAAGTGGCTGCCGCCCAAGTGGTTCTACGACGCGCGGGGCAGCGAGCTGTTCGAGGAGATCACCCGGCTGCCCGAGTACTACCCGACCCGCGCCGAACGGGCCATCCTGACCGCCCGGGCCGGCGAGATCGCCGCCGCGACCGGGGCCCGCACCCTGGTCGAGCTGGGCTCCGGCTCCTCCGAGAAGACCCGGCTGCTGCTGGACGCGCTGCGCGCGCTCGGCACCCTGGAGACCTACGTCCCGGTGGACGTCAGCGAGAGCGCGCTGACCCTGGCCGGCGCCGCGCTCGCCGCCGAGTACCCGGGCCTGGCCGTGCACGGCGTGCTGGCCGACTTCACCGCCCGGCTCGGCCTGCCCCCGGACGGCGGCCCCCGCCTGGTCGCCTTCCTCGGCGGCACCCTCGGCAACCTGCTGCCGCAGGAGCGGGCCGCCTTCCTGCGCCGCGTGCGCGCGGCCCTCGACCCGGGCGACTTCCTGCTGCTCGGCACCGACCTGGTCAAGGACCCGGCGATGCTGGTCGCCGCCTACGACGACAGCGCCGGGGTGACCGCCGAGTTCAACCGCAACGTGCTCAACGTGCTCAACCGCGAGCTGGGCGCCGACTTCGACCCGGACGCCTTCGAGCACGTCGCGCGCTGGGACGCCGAGCAGGAGTGGATCGAGATGCGGCTGCGCTCGCTCCGCTCGCAGACCGTGAAGATCCCGGCGCTGGACCTGCCGGTGCACTTCGACCGGGGCGAGGAGCTGCGCACCGAGGTGTCGGCCAAGTTCCGCCGGGAGCGGGTGGCCGGGGAGCTGGCGGCGGCCGGGCTGCGACTGAGCCACTGGTGGACGGACCCGGAGGGCCGGTTCGGCCTGTCGCTCTCGGCCCCGGCCTGAGCGGCCGCACCAACGCCCAGGGCGGGAACGCTCAATTTGCTTGTTCACCTTACGAATTCTCGAAGCGCAGATTGAGGATCCCGGTGTACAAGACTTAAACGAATAGGGGTTACGATCGCGGCTACCGAGCTCAGTGTTGAGTACCAGGAGTCAAGATCGTGAGCGTCACCCAGAAGCCCTCCGGGGCGGTCGAGGCCCCCGCGCCCGACCGCCTCGGCTTCGTCGTCTTCATCACCGCCGCCGCGGCCCTCGGCGGCTTCCTGTTCGGCTACGACAGCTCCGTGATCAACGGCGCCGTCTCCGGTATCCAGGGCAAGTTCGGTGTCGGCAGCGGCGAGACCGGCCTGATCGTCTCCTCGGCACTGCTGGGCTCGGCGGTCGGCGCCGCGCTGGCGGGCCGGTTCGCCGACCGCTACGGCCGCATCAAGGTCATGAAGGCGAGCGCGCTGCTGTTCGCGGTCAGCGCCGTCGGCTCGATGCTGCCCTTCTCCCCCTGGGACCTCGCCCTGTGGCGCGTCCTCGGCGGCGCGGCCATCGGCATCGCCTCGGTGATCGCCCCGACCTACATCGCCGAGGTCGCGCCGACCAAGTACCGGGGCCGGCTGGCCTCCTTCCAGCAGGCCGCGATCGTGCTCGGCATCGCGATATCCCAGCTGGTCAACTGGGTGCTGGCGGACGCCGCCGGCGGTGACACCCGCGGCCACCTGCTCGGCCTGGAGGCCTGGCAGTGGATGCTGGGCATCTGCGTGATCCCGGCCGTGGTCTACTTCGTGCTCTCCTCGATGATCCCCGAGTCCCCGCGCTACCTGATCCAGGCCGAGCGCCTGGCCGACGCCCGCAAGGTGCTGGCCCAGGTCGAGGGCGAGGGCATCGACACCGACGCCCGGATCGCCGAGATCCAGACGCTGATCGCCTCCGACCACCGCCCGCGCTTCCGCGACCTGCTCGGCGGCCGCTTCGGCCTGCTCCCGATCGTCTGGGTCGGCATCGGCCTGTCGGTCTTCCAGCAGTTGGTCGGCATCAACGTGATCTTCTACTACTCGTCGATCCTGTGGCAGTCGGTCGGCATCGACCAGAGCAACTCGCTGCTGATCAGCTTCATCGGCTCGGTCATCAACATCCTCGGCACCGTGATCGCGATCCTGCTGGTCGACCGGATCGGTCGCAAGCCGCTCGCCCTGATCGGCTCGGCCGGCATGGCCGTCACCCTCGCCGCGGCCGGCTGGGCGTTCTCCTCCGCCACCGGCTCCGGCGACAACGTCTCGCTGCCCGACCTCCAGGGCACCGTCGCGCTGATCTCCGCCAACGCCTTCGTGCTGTTCTTCGCGATGTCCTGGGGCGTGGTCGTCTGGGTGATGCTCGGCGAGATGTTCCCGAACCGGATCCGCGCCGCCGCGCTCTCCGTCGCCGCCTCCGCGCAGTGGATCGCCAACTGGGCGATCACCGTCTCGTTCCCGTCCCTGTCGCGCTGGAACCTCTCGGCGACCTACCTGGTGTACGCGGCCTTCGCGGCGCTGTCGATCGTCTTCGTGGCCAAGTACATGAAGGAGACCAAGGGCGTCCGACTGGAGGACATGGGCTGATCAGCCTTCCATGGGCTGGTCAACGCCGCTGCGTTATGGCGTGAGTGCGCAGGTCAAGGGGGCTTGAACGAGGCAACGGGACACCTGTAGATCAACGATCGGCGAAGAAAGTCGATCAAGTACAGGGGTCCCGTTGCAGGAGAAGTCTGTCATCACTCGGGTGGTCGCGGTAGCGGCGGGGGTGTTCGCGCCGGGGCATCTGGGTGAGTTGACCCA
>NZ_JBICZB010000015.1:95684-131224 GCF_043201815.1 Kitasatospora sp. NPDC048296 | reverse complement strand
AACGCTCGGCTGGGAAACCCCAGCCGAGCGCCTGCATAAACTCATCGCGGCCTGATCAAACCGACCACGTGTTGCAACGACCCCTAGAAACCGCCACCCGTGGGCGGGGCCTCCGCCGCAAGCGGCGCTGGACGAAGTGTCCGGTCCGGACGTATAGTCCATTCATGCCTGCCGAAGACCCCGACCCGCGCGTCCGGACCTGGTCACCGGTCTGCCGCGCGGTGGCCCTGCTGCTCGGCCCCTACGCCGAGGTGGTGCTGCACGACACCGCCACCGACCGGGTGCTCGCCATCTGGAACCCGATGACCACCCGCGCCCCCGGCGACCCCTCCCTGCTCGGCGAACTGGACCAGCTGGGCCCGTCCGCACCCGACGTCTACGGCCCCTACGAGAAGCTGCTGCCGGACGGCCGGCGGCTCTCCTCGGTCAGCGCCGTCCTGCGCGACCAGGCCGGACACCCCTCGGCGGTGCTCTGCGTCAACCTCGACCGCGGCCCGCTGGAACAGGCCGCCGCCCTGCTGGCGAACTTCGCCGCGCCCACCGCGCCCCGCCCCGAGCCGCTGTTCGAACGCGACTGGACCGAGCGGATGAACGACGTGATCGGCGGCCACGTCCGCGCCCAGGGCCGCCCGCTGGAACGCTTCACCCGCGAGGACCGGCTCACCGTGCTGCGCGAGCTGGACGAGGCCGGGGTCTTCGCCGTCCGCCGCGCCGTCCCCGCCGTCGCCATCGCACTGCGGATCTCCCGCTCCACCGCCTACGCCCTGCTCGCCGAGCTCAAGCACCCGGCAGGCCCCGGCCCCGGCGCCGCCGCGGGCCCCAGAAAGGACTGAGACCGATGACCCAGCTGCCCGACTTCCGGCTCGAAACCTACTTCTCGCGCTGGGAGTTCACCGCCCGCCACCACCTCACCGCCTCCGACGCCCAGACCATGACGATGGCGGAGCTGCTCGCCCTGGCCGGCCCCGAGGACCGCGAGGCCTGGGACACCCTCGCGCTCGGCTACACCGAGACCTACGGCGACCCGGGCCTGCGCCGGGCCATCGCCGGGATGTACGAGCGGGTCGAGGCGGACGACGTGATCTGCTTCGGCGGCGCGCAGGAGGGGATCAACCTCGCCATGCAGGTGCTGCTCGAACCGGGCGACCACGCCGTGGTGCTGACCCCCAACTACCAGTCCGCCGAGACGATCCCGCTCTCACTCTGCGAGGTCACCGGCGTCGCGCTGGACGAGCGGCAGGACTGGGCGCTCGACCTGGACGCGGTCGAGGCGGCGCTGCGCCCCAACACCAAACTGCTCTCGGTCAACTTCCCCAACAACCCGACCGGCACGCTGATCGACGCCGCCGACTTCACCCGCCTCGTCGACCTGTGCGAGGAGCGCGGCATCCGGCTGTTCTCGGACGAGGTCTACCGCGGGCTGGAGCGCGACCAGGCCCGCATCCTGCCGCAGGCCGCCGACCTGTCGGCGACGGCGCTCTCGCTCAACGTCACCTCCAAGTCGCTCGGCCTTCCCGGGCTGCGGATCGGCTGGATCGCCTGCCGGGACCGCGAGCTGCGCACCCGGCTGGAGCGGGCCAAGCACTACACCACCATCTGCAACTCGGCGCCCAGCGAGGTGCTGGCCCGGATCGCGATCACTGCCCGGGACCGGATCCTGGCCCGCAACCGGGGCATCATCGCGGAGAACCTGCCGCGCTTCGACGCCTTCTTCGCCGAGTTCCCCGAGCTCTTCGACTGGCGCGCCCCGGACGGCGGCTGTGTCGCCTACCCGCGCTACCTCGGCGCGGACG
This sequence comes from Kitasatospora sp. NPDC048296, assembly GCF_043201815.1. Lineage (NCBI taxonomy): Bacteria > Bacillati > Actinomycetota > Actinomycetes > Kitasatosporales > Streptomycetaceae > Kitasatospora > Kitasatospora sp. NPDC048296. The sequence goes on along the minus strand of NZ_JBICZB010000015.1, from coordinate 129,431 downwards.
GGGTGGAGGACTTCTGCACGGCGCTGGTCGAGCAGGCGGGCGTGCTGCTGATGCCCGCGAGCATGTTCCGCTCCGAGCTCACCCCCACCCCGGCCGACCGCTTCCGGATCGGTGTCGGCCGCAGCGACCCGGGCCCGGCGCTGGCGGCCTTCGCCGACTGGCTCCGCAAGCGGTAGCGGACGCGAACGGCCGGGGCGGGCCGACCCTGAGGATCGGCGCCCCGGCTGCTGTGGCTGCCACAGGTCAGAGCTTCTGCCAGGCCGGCTTGGCCGCGTAGGTGTCGCGGAAGTAGTCGGCCAGCTTGAGGCGGGAGGCGGCGGCCTCGTCCACCACCACGGTGGCGTGCGGGTGCAGCTGCAGCGCCGAGGCGGGGACGGCGGCGGCGAGCGGGCCCTCGACGGCCAGTGCGACGGCCTCGGCCTTGGCCTCGCCGGTGGCGAGCAGCACCAGGTGGCGGGCCTCCAGGATGGTGCCGATGCCCTGGGTGATGACGTGGTGCGGGACCTCGTCGATGCTGTCGAAGAAGCGGGCGTTGTCCACCCGGGTCTGCCGGGTCAGGGTCTTGATCCGGGTCCGGGAGGCGAGCGAGGAGCAGGGCTCGTTGAAGCCGATGTGGCCGTCGGTGCCGATGCCGAGCAGCTGCAGGTCCACGCCGCCGGCCTCGGCCAGCGCGCGGTCGTAGGCGGTGGCGGCCGCGGCGATGTCGGCGGCGTTGCCGTCCGGGCCCAGGAAGGACTCCTCGGTCAGACCGAGCGGCTCCACGACCTCGCGCAGCACGACCGAGCGGTAGGACTCCGGGTGGCCGGCGGGCAGGCCGACGTACTCGTCCAGCTGGCAGATGCGCGCCCGGGAGGCGTCCAGACGGCCGTCCCGGACCCGGGCGGCGAGGGCCTGGTAGATCGGCAGCGGGGTCGAGCCGGTGGCGACGCCGAGCAGGGCCTCGGGCTTGTCGGTCAGCAGATCGGTGATCGCTGCGGCGATGAGTTCGCCGGCCGCTGTGGCGTCAGGGACGATCACGATTTCCATACTGGGTCCACCGTTCTGAGGCGAGTCTGAGGTCTAGACCTCCGAGGTCTAGACCAGTTTGCCGTGAACGGGGCCTCCAGGTCCACCCGGGGCCGGTGCGGACCTGTTCGGTGTCGCGCCTGGTGGGGGCCCTCGGGGCGGGTGTGGAACTCGGGGCGGGTGCGGAGGGAGCCGGGGTGCGAACGCCCCGGCTCCCGGTGCCCGGTCCTGCGGATGCCGCCTCGTCGTGCGGAACGGGTGGCGCGTCTCAACGGCCCCCGGTCAGAACGGGTTGGTACAGGTGGTGACCTGCTTGCTCGCGTCCAGCGCCGGACCGGCGGTGGCGCAGATGATGCGCGGGGCGGTGGCGGTCACGCGGGGGGTGACGGCCTGGGCCGAGCCGAGTCGCACGGTGGTGGCGCTGGCGACCGGCTCCCACGGGCTGCCCCAGGCCTGCTGGGTGCGGACCTCTACCTGAACCATCGTCAACTGGTTCGGGTCGGCGCTGACCTGGGCGACGCCGACGATGCCCTCGCCGTCGATCTGGTGCGATATGCAGGGGCGGTTGAGCATCGTGGCGCAGGCCGCGGTGCCGGGCTCGGACGTCGCCGTGGCGGCCATGGCGGGACCGGCCGTCAGGGTCGCGATCCCTGCCACCGTCATCATCACAGCTGCGATCCGAGTGCGCATGATACGAACCTCCTTGGAAATTAAGGGAATCTCACTCCTTGAGATGAGTCTTGCACAAATCATGGAGATGCTGCGTGTGCGTTGCGTCACACTCATGGTGACCGTTCAACTACTGGCTGCAATCGTTCGCTGAACGTTCAGCATACGGACGAACTGTGGTTTGATGGACGATCAGTTCTTGAGCGGACAACTCCCCGCCGACCGGCCCGGGTTGGCGGTGTTCCTTCACCCGTCCGAGTGGCGCCTTGCCGCTGCGGCGAATCGGCCGGATAGCATCGGACCGACCCCAGCGGAGGTGGCTGCGTGGACACGGTCATCGTGCAACTGCCCGGCCCGGGACCGGACATGGCGCCCGGAGCGGCGCCCGGACTGCTGCGGATGGGCCCGGGGGAGACGGCGGTGTTCGGGCGCGGCGAACCCGGTCGGCCGGTCGCCATCCCGCTGAGCGACCAGGGCGTCTCCCGCCGCGCCGGCGAGGTGGCCGCCGCCGAGGACTACTGGCGGCTGTCCAACTTCAGCACCACCGCCACCTATGTGGTGGAGAACCTGGAGGGCGCGGGGGAGCACGTCAAGGTGGCCCCCGGGCGGCTCGGCGCGCCCGTCCCCTTCGAGCTCTCCCGGGTACTCCTGCCCGCCCTCGGCGCACCCGCCACCTTCAAGGTCTTCGCCCCGCAGCACGCCTACCTGGACGGCGGCCCGAGCGGCGCCGACGGCGAGCGCACCGTCAGCCCCTTCTCCCTGGACCCGACCGCCAAGTACTTCCTCGTCCTGCTCGCGCTCTGCGAACCCCGGCTGCGCTCGCCCTCCACTGCCGCCGTCCCGGGCGTGACGGAGGTGCTGGCCCGGCTGCGCGCCCTGCCCTCCTGCCGCGGGCTGACCCGCTCGGCGGTGAACTACCACATCGATTACCTGGTGTGCACCAAACTGCGGCTGCGCGAGCCGTACGAACAGGGCCCGGCCGGCGGCAAGCGCGAGGAACTCGTCGCCCTGGCCCTGAAGTTCGACCTCGTCCGGGAGGAGCACCTGATCCTGCTCCCGCCCCGGCGCCCGATCGCCCGGCCGTGACCCCCTCCGATCGACCGGGCACCGCCCGGCCCGACCCCCGGCCGCCCGAGGAGCGGCGCCCTGCGCAGGCCCGCCCGCCCTTCGAGGTCCCCGAGGGCTACCCGCTGGCCGGCTACCGCACCGGCGCATTCCTCGGCGCGGGTGCCTGGGGCAGCGTCTACGCCGCCGAGGGCCCGGACGGCACCCCGGCCGCCGTCAAGATCCTCGGCCCGGCCCGGTTCAGCCCCGGCCAGCGCCGCACCGCGGCCCAGATGGCCCACAGCGAGCTGCGGTTCAGCCGCCGCGCCGACCACCCTCACCTGATCCGCACCCTCGCCGTGGTCACCGTCGAGGATCCCGACCACCCCGCCCTGGATGGCGCCGTGGCCCTGGTGATGGAACGCGCCGCCCGCAGCCTCCAGGACCTCCTCGCCACCGCCCGCCCCGGCGCGGCGATGCCCGGGGCCGAGCGCATCCTCGCCCAGGTCTGCGCCGGACTGACCCACATGCACCGGGGCGGCTGGGTCCACGGGGACCTCAAACCGGCCAACATCCTGCTGATGTCCGACGGCACCGCCAAGATCGCCGACTTCGGCCTCACCGCCGAACTGGAGGGCACCCACGCGTACGCCCCGCCGCTGGGCTCGCCCGACCACGTCCCGCCCGAGTGGTGGTCCCAGCGCACCGGCGCGCGCGGGGTCGCGCTGCGTCCCAGCGCCGACATCTGGGCCTTCGGGGTGATCGCCCACCAACTGCTCACCGGCGGGCTGCACCCCTTCCTCGGCGCCACCGCCCGGGCCCGCTCGCTGGCCGCCCAGGCGTACGCCCGCGGCGCGGCCCCGCTACGGCCGGACCAGGCGCTGCCCGCGCCCTGGCGCGCCGTGGTGGCCGCCTGCCTGACCGCCGACCGGAACCAGCGCGCCCGCACCGACCTCGCCGCGCTGGTCACCCGCGCCACCGCCGGTCCGACCGGGCGCCACCGTGCCGCCGGCCGGGCCGGCCTCGGCCTGCTGACCTGCGCCGTCGTCGTGCTCGCGCTGACCGGCGGCCCCGAGCCCGTCGGGTCGCACGCCCACCGGGCCGCGCCGCCGCCCGGGGCGATCCCGGCCGGCTCGGACGTCCCGACGGCCTATCGCGGCATGATCGAGGAGACGGCCCGGCGCTGCCCCGAGCCGGAGGTCACGCCGGTCCTGCTGGCCGCGATGCTCAAGGCCGAGAGCGGCTTCGACCCGAACGCGGCCCGTCCGGAGACCGGCGAGTACGGCATCGCGATGTGGACGCCCGCGGTCTTCGACGCGTGGTCCAAGGCCGCCAACCACCCCGGCCCCAAGTCCTACCTGGACCCGGGCGACGCGATCGCCGCGATGGGCAACTACGTCTGCTGGCTGGACCAGCAGCTCAAGCGACGCGGCTTCAGCCGCGACCTGCCCGCCCTGGTCACCGCCGCCTACCGCACCAGCGACAAGACCGTGGCGGCCGCCGGGGGCGTCCCGGAGCGGATCCGGCCGCATGTCGACAAGGTGCTCAGGTACCTTTCCGACTACGGCGGGTGACTGCCCGTATCGGGACGAGTTGTGTCACATCCATACGTATCCCGGCGCGGGCACCCGGGTGACCGGCCCGTGGTCTGGGATCCTCGGCCGCATGATCACGAAGCTCCGCGCGGTCACCGCGCAATGGACCGTCGTCGTCCCCGTGGTGGCGTTCGTCGTCCTCGCCCTGATCTGGCACGAGAACCTGCCCGGCTGGGTGGTGGGCGTGGTTGCGTGTTTCCTGGTCGGTGCCGTGCTGGCCGCCGTGCACCACGCCGAGGTCATCGCGCACTGGACCGGGGAGCCGTTCGGATCGCTCGTGCTCGCGGTGGCGGTCACCGTGATCGAGGTCGCGCTGATCGTGACGCTGATGGTCGACGGCGGGGAGAAGTCCTCCACCCTGGCCAGGGACACCGTGTTCGCCGCCGTGATGATCACCTGCAACGGGATCCTCGGCCTGTCCATCCTGGTGGCCGCGATCAAGTACCGCACCGCCGTCTTCAACGCCGAGGGCACCGGCGCCGCGCTCGCCTGTGTCGCGACCCTCGCCACGCTCAGCATGGTGCTGCCGACCTTCACCACCAGCGCGCCGGGCCCGCAGTTCTCCACCACCCAGCTGAGCTACGCGGCCACCGCCTCGCTGGTGGTGTACGGGCTGTTCGTGACCACCCAGACGCTGCGGCACCGGGACTACTTCCTGCCGGTCACCGCCGAGGGCAAGATCCGGGTGGACGACGACGAGCACGCGAGCCCGCCCACCCTCCGGGCCGCCGGGCTCAGCCTGTTGCTGCTGGGCGTCGCGCTGGTCGCGGTGGTGGGCCTGGCCAAGGGCGTCTCGCCGACCATCGAGTCCGCGGTGGACGACGCCGGGCTGCCGCACGCCGTGGTCGGCGTGGCGATCGCCATGATGGTGCTGCTGCCGGAGACCATCGCGGCGCTGCGCGCGGCCCTGCGCAACCGGGTGCAGACCAGCCTCAACCTGGCCCTGGGCTCGGCGCTCGCCAGCATCGGCCTGACCATCCCGGCGGTCGCGATCGCCTCCGCCTGGCTCTCCGGCCCGCTCGTCCTCGGCCTCGAACCGGCGCACATGGTGCTGCTGACGCTGACCGTCGTGCTCGGCACCCTGACGGTCATCCCGCGCCGGGCGACCATGCTCCAGGGAGCGGTGCACCTGGGGGTACTGGCGGAATTCGTGGTGCTGGCGGTGAACCCCTGAGGGCCTGTCCGCCGTACTTCTGAGTGGTGGAAGCCGCTGGCCCGTCCCCCCGTACGGGCCAGCGGCTTTCCTGTTGCCGCGGCTCAGGCGCGGCGTGCGGCCTCCGGAGGGCTCAGACCCCCGGAGGCCGCGGCCTCAGGCTCGGATGCCTCAGGAGGTGCGGCGACGGCGGGTGTAGACCACCGCGCCCGCGCCGGCGACCAGCAGGGCGGTGCCGGCGCCCGCGTACAGCAGGGTGCCGTCGCTACCGGTGGTGGCCAGCTTCTTGCCGTCCGAGGTCGCGCCCGGGATCGGGGTCGGGACGCTGACCTTGGCGGGCACGACCAGCGGCTGGTCCGGGCTGACCTTGGTACCGGTTCCGGGGTGCACCGGCACGGTGGCGGTCGGCGCGGTGGACGGGCCGGCGCTCGGGGCGGTGCTGGGCGCGTCGCTCGGGGCGTCGGTGGGGACGTCGGCGGCCGGGGTGGTCGGCGCGGGGGTCGCCGGGGTCGTCGCTGGCGGCTGGGTGGCCGGGGTGGTCGGCGGGACCGGCGCCGGGGTGGTGGTCGGGGTGGCCGAGTGGGTCGGCTCGGGGGTGTGGGTCGGGGTGGCCGAGTGGGTCGGCTCGGGGGTGTGGGTCGGCGCCGGGGTGTGCGACGGCGTCGGCGTGGCGGTGTGCGAGGGGGTGGTGCTCGGCACGGCGGTCGGGCTGGCCGACGGGGCCTTGGTCGGGGTGGCGGTCGGCGAGGGCTTGCCGGTCGGGGCCGGGGTCTGGCCGCCGCAGTCGACCTTGAAGACCTTGTGCTTGGGGTTGCTGACGTCCGGGTTCTCCGGCAGCTCGCCGTTGACCAGCGGGATGGCCTTCCAGAACAGCTTGTAGTGACCGTCCGGCAGGTTGATGTCCTCGGTGCGGACGTGGCCGTGGTCGTCGACCGGGAGGTCGCCGAACACGACGGGCTCGGTCATGTCGCTGTTCATGTCGAAGATCGCCCAGAGCACGTCCTGGTTCGGGTCGAAGCCGAAGGAGTCCAGGTAGAACGTGCAGACCTTGGGCTCGTTGCGCACGTCTTCCTGGCCGGTGGCAGCGTCGTGGATCTTCACGGTGCCGTTGTTGCCAGGGGCGCCCTTGCCGTTGCCGTTGCCGCCGGCGACGGCGTGCGCGGCGGGGGCGAGCAGCATCAGGGCGGCGGCGGTCGGGACGGCCACCAGGGTGCGCGCGGCGGTGGAGCGGATGTGCATGCGTGTTCCATCGGGTACGGCAGGTCGGGACGAACCTGCGCAGTGGGAGGGAGCCCTCGGGTCGGCCGCCGGACCAGAGGCCGGTGCCGTACGAGCGGGAGGGGACAAAAGTTCCGCAGTCAGAAACGTGACGCAAGGGAGGTTTGGCCGAAATACATCGCTGAGAGCGATAGATCCGATTAGTCCGTTGCAACAATCCGATCACCTGGTTGTGTTCGACTCGTGTGTGCCGCAGGTGGTCGAGGTGCCGGTCAATGGCGGGTTCCGCGTCGACGGGTGAACCGACGGGCCGCGCGGGTGGCCGGTTTCGGCCGGTCGGCGGGCCGGGGTCGCGTGTCGGGGCGGCGGGCCGGTGCCGAGGTTCTCTATCGTCCGTCTGGAACCGCCCAGCCCGCTCGTTCCGTTGGGTGATCTGGTGTGTGTTCCGTTGTCATGCGCAGCCGATCCGACCCAGGGGGAATGCACGATGCCCGGCCCAGAGCAGCAGGTGCGACCGGACCGACCGGCGGTCGGCCCGACCGAGGACAGCGCCGACGTCATCGTGGTCGGCGCCGGACCGTCCGGCGCCACCGCGGCCTACCACCTCGCCCGTACCGGCCTGGACGTCCTGCTGCTGGAGAAGTCCGCCTTCCCGCGCGAGAAGGTCTGCGGGGACGGCCTCACCCCGCGCACCGTCAAGCAGTTGGTCGACATGGGCATCGACGTCTCCGAGGAGGCCGGATGGCTGCACAACCGGGGCCTGCGGCTGATCTCCGGGCGGCGATCACTGGAGTTCGACTGGCCCGAGCTGTCCGCCTTCCCCGGCTACGGACTGGTCCGGCGCCGCGCCGACTTCGACGAACTGCTCGCCCGCAAGGCCGCCTCGGCCGGCGCCCGGCTGGTCGAACGCGCCAACGTGGCAGGCCCGTTGACGGACGAGCGGACCGGCCGGATCACCGGCGTCACCGCCAAGCTGGGCGAGGACCGCAGGCCCGTCGAGTTCCGGGCCCCGATCGTGGTCGCCGCCGACGGCAACTCCACCCGGCTGTCCGTCGCGATGAAGCGCCACCGGCGCACCGACCGCGCGATGGGCGTGGCCTACCGCACCTACTTCACCACCCCGCGCCACGAGGACCGCTACCTGGAGGCCTGGCTCGACCTGCGCGACCCCAGCGATCCCGCGCGCCGCCTCCTGCCCGGCTACGCCTGGGTGTTCGGCATGGGCGACGGCACCGCCAACGTCGGCCTCGGCGTCCTGGACACCTCGAAGACCGACGTCGACTGGCGGGAACTGCTGCGCCGCTGGTGCGCTGACCTCCCGCCCAGCTACGGCTACACCCCCGAGGCTGTCACCGAGCCCATCCGCGGCTCCGCCCTCCCGATGGGCCTCAATCGCCAACCCCACTACGCCGACGGCTTGTTGCTGATCGGCGACGCCGGCGGCACGGTCAGCCCCGGCACCGGCGAGGGCATCGCCTACGCGATGGAGTCCGGCCGCTACGCCGCCGAGACCATCGTCCAGGCCCACGCCCGCCGCACCGACCGCGGCCGCGAACTCGCCCTGCGCGCCTACCCGCAGGCGCTGCGCTCCGCGTACGCGGGCTACTTCGCGCTCGGCCGGCTGGCGGCCGACCTGCTCGGCCGTCCCAAGCTGCTGGGCGCGGCGGGGATGGCCGGACTCGGCAACCCGGCGCTGTTGAAGATCGCGTTCCGGCTGGTGGTCAACCTGACCGAGCCCAACTCCAAGGACGCCCTCGACCGGCTGCTCCACCTGCTAGGGCGGGTCGCGCCGGGGCGGTGAGGCCGGGGCCGGACCGCTCATTCTTTCGGATGAGCGGTCTTGGTGTCGCGAGGTTGGCCGAAACCGGGGAATTCAGCACGCGGTCAGCCACGTCGTGTTGACGAATGATCAGCGAATCCGCTTGCCTGGTGGCGAACCCGACACGGAGGGTGAGTGAAACGCCCCTTCGTGCGTACCTTCTCGACCGACTTCCTTCGACGGAGACACCGTGCGCCTTCGCCTTCGCCTGCTCGTCGCGCCCCTCGCCGCGGCGGCCGCCGTGCTCGCCCCGAGCATCCCGGCCGCCGCCGACACCAAGGCGACCCCGTCCGGCCAGTGCTCCGCCGCCTTCTTCGACAACGACGCGCGTCTCGGCCCCCAGGACCTCCCGACCACCGGCCCGGTCGGCTGGCAGCTCATCGGCTACCAGCGCACCGGCGGCGCGAGCGACCAGGACTTCCTGACCAAGTACTACGACCAGGCCGCCAACGGTGGCAAGGGCGGCTGGATCTACCCGCCGGCCGACGGCTACGCAACCCTCCCCGACGGCACCCCGATCGAGTCCGACCTCACGCTCTACCCGGACGAGAACATCGACCGCTACGGCAGCGAGTACGGCTCGTTCCTCGCCCCCGAGGGCGAGCCCTACGCCAACCGCGCCATCCCGCCGCAGAGCCTCGACGGCACCCCGGCGGCCGGCTGCAACTACCACGACTACAAGGTGGTCAAGCCGTTCACGGTGCACGCCGGCCCGATCGCGCCCTGGTTCAACCAGCCCGGCTGGGGCCTGCAGTACCAGCTCGACGCCTCCCTGCTGCCCGGCGGCCCGGCCAGGCTGAACGTGCTGTGGCTGGTGGAGAACGGCTACCTGGCCCGGATCTGACCGGGCGCCGCGCGCGGCCCCCCGTCGCCCGCGCGGGCCGTCAGCGGCTCGACCACGGCCCGATCCCCGCACTCGGGGAGCCCGTCCGGAACCGGGTAAATCGCTGGCGGGCGCGGGCGGACAGAGGGTAGGAAGGCCGGGTGACCCTCAGCGACACCGCGACCGACCAGCGCCTCTTCCGCCCCGCCGTCGTCGACCTGGGCGACGTCCAGCTGCGCCCGTGGGGCCGCGCCCTGGACCTGACCGGCGGCACCGTCGCCGCCGTGATCGCGGCCGCGGCCGACCCGGAGATCGCCCGCTGGAACCCGCTGCGCGACGCCACCGACCCGGCCGGCGCCGAGGCCTACCTCGACCGCTCCGACGCCGGCTGGGCCGATGGCAGCACAGCCTCCTTCGCCATCACCGACTCGGCCGACGGCACCCTCTGCGGCAACGTCGCCCTGCTCTGGACCGACCAGGCCGACGGCGTCGCCATGGTCGGCTACTGGCTGCTCCGCGCCGCCCGCGGCCGCGGCCTGGCCACCCGCGCCACCACCGCCGTCACCCGCTGGGGCGTGCGTACCGCCGGCCTGCGCCGGATCGAGCTCTACCACGACGTCGACAACCAGGCCTCCTGCCGCGTCGCCAACCGCGCCGGCTTCCCGTACGAGGGCACCCTGCGGGCCTCCTACCGCCACGGCGACGGCCCCTACACGAACGAGCACCTGCACGCCCGCCTGGCCACCGACCCGGAGGTGGGACTCGGCTGACACGCCCTGGGCCCGCGATCGCCCTCAAGGCTTCTGACGGAACGTGAGGGACGGGCGACGACGCTTCGGCACCACTACGGCGGGGTCGACGTCAGTGGTACTGGGCGAGCTGGATGAGGTTGCCGCAGGTGTCGTCCAGGACGGCGATGGTGGCCGGGCCCGTCGCCAGCGGCTCCTGGGTGAAGCGCACCCCGAGGCGGTGCAGGCGGTCGTACTCGGCGTGCACGTTGTCCACCGCGAACTGGGCGGCCGGGATGCCGTCCTCGACCAGGGCCGTCTTGTACGGCCCGACGGCGCGGTGCACGTCCGGCTCCAGCAGCAGTTCGGTGCCGTCGGGCTGTTCGGGGGAGACCACCGTGAGCCAGCGGTACTCGCCGAGCGAGACCTCGGTCTTCTTCACGAAGCCCAGGATCTCGGTGTAGAAGCGCAGCGCCTTGTCCTGGTCGTCGACGAACACGGTGGTCAGGTTGATCCTCATGGGTTGTGCCCTTCGGTGTGCGCTGGTACCGGCGGCCGTCGCCGAGCCGATCGTAGATCGCGCGCAGCCAGGGCTGCCGGACGGCGGGCAGCCGGGCGAGGCGGTGGAGCAGCAGGCGCCGGTCGGGCTCGAACACCATCCACGGGTGCGGCGGCAGCGGGTCGTCGCGCTCCTCGCCCACGCGCCGGCGGGCCGTGGACGGGGTGGGCGGGAAGGCCAGGTACGTCCACACCTCGGCGTCCAGCGGGACGGGTACCGCGTCGCCCGGGGGCTGCCAGGCGACGCCCGTCCACGGGTGGCGGGGGACGAGGGCGATGTCCGGGGCCGGATCGGGGGTCAGCCCGGGCCCGGCCAGGCCCAGCGTGCGGGCCGGGCCCTCAGCGGGGAGCAGCCGGTCCAGGGTGCGGCCGATGGTCTCGGCGAGCAGACCGGCGGGCACGGCCACCGGCTCGCCGCCGGAGGCCGCCAGGACCTCGGCCAGGGCGGGCGCCCTCCCGGCGTGCGTGCGGCGGCAGCGCCACCTCGGTGACCGGCCCGGTCAGCTCCGCACCGCACCCCGCACACGCGAACACCGCCACCCGTTCCCCCCTCGCGGACTACCGGAGTATCCCGGCCCGCGAACGGGCCGCCGAGCGGTTTTCGCGGACCCGCGAACCCCTCCCCGGCAGGCAGCGCGCGCGGCCGTGCGGCGTCCTAACCTGGAAGGGCGCGTACGGTGTGTGGCCTGCGGAACGGAAGTGCGGAAGCGGTGGCCATGACGGTGATCTCGGCAGCTCTGTTCGGTACCGACTGGCGGCCCCGGCTGCCCGGCGGCGCCGAGCTGCTGCGCGAGTGCGCCGCCCGGGGCTGGACGGTCGTGCTGACCGGGCCCGGTCCGGCCGGGGCGCCCGCCCTGACCGTGGCCGCTCCCGGCAGCGACCCGGTACGGGCGGGCCTGCAGCTGGTGGACGGCCTGCCCTCGCACGCCGTGGCCGTCGCCGGGAGCGTGCGCGAGGTGCTGGCGGCGCGGCGGGCCGGGGTGCCCTGCGTCGCCCTGCAGACCGGCGGGGACGCCGGCCCCGAGCTGAGGGCGGCCGGCGCGGTCGAGGTCCACCGCGACGCCGCCGCCCTGCTGCGTGTCCTGGACGACAGTCTGCTCGCCCGTCCCCGGGCCTTCGGCCCCGTGGGCGTCGGAACAGGCGGTCCCGGGGACGGTTAGCGCCGGCCCGTACCGGGCAACGGCCCGGGTGCGAGCACGTCACCGGAAGTGTCGGAGGTGACCGAGATGGACGGACCCGCGTTGAGCGGATGGGAGCGGCGGCTCCTCGAGGAGATCGAGTCCGATCTGCGCCAGGACACACGCCTGGACCGGAAACTGAGCACCATGGGTGCCAAACGGCCGAGCCGGTTCCTGGGCGCGCTGCGCAGCGCCGGGCGCCGGATCTCGGCCGGGGTGGTGGTGACCGCGCTGGTGATGACGGCGATCTGTCTGAGCATCGGCGTACGGACCCCGACCACGGCCGTGCTGATCGCCCTCGGGGTGGTCTGGACGGCCTCGGTGGCGGCCGCGGTCGCCACCGCCGAGTTGTTGCGGCGCCGTCGCCGGGGCGCGAGCGGGGCCGAGCCGGTCGACCCGGACCGGGAGGAGCGGCGCGAACGCCGTGAACGCCGCCCTTGGGACCGGCCGGAGGCGTGAGGTGACGTGAGCTGATGAGTACCGACCTGTGGGAGTACCGCCCGGGCTCCCATCCCGCTGCCGACCTGACCCTGGTCGGGTACGAGGTGCACGCGACCGACGGCCCGCTCGGCCGGGTCGAGCAGGACGCCGGGGACCATCTGTTGGTCGACGCCTCGGTCTGGGTGCCCGGCAACCGGGTGCTGGTCCCGGTCGGCCTGGTTGCCCGGATCGACCACCTGGACCTCGCCGTCCACCTCGACTGCCCGCGGGCCCGGCTCAGCTCCGCCCCGCCGACCGCCGAGGGCCTGACCGCCCCCCGCACGCGCTGAGCCATGCCCTGGCCGTCCACGACCCTCACCGGCCGGACGATCGCCCTCCTGGTCGCTCCGTACGGCGTCGAGCAGGAGGAACTGACCTCGCCCTGGCAGGCGGTCGCCGAGTCCGGCGGCACCCCGCGGCTGCTCTCCACCGCCGCGGGGCGGGTCCAGGCCGTCCGGCACCGCGCGCTCGGGGACACCTTCGCGGTGGACGCCCTGGTGGCGGAGGCGGACCCGGCCGACTACGACGCACTGGTGCTGCCCGGCGGCCTCGCCAACCCGGACCGGCTCCGGTTGGACCGGGCGGCGGTCGCCTTCGTGCACGGCTGCTGCGCCTCCGGCCGCCCGGTCGCGGCGATCTGCCATGCGCCGTGGACCCTGATCGAGGCCGACGCCGTCCGCGGCCGCACCCTCACGTCCTGGCCCAGCCTGCGCACCGACCTGGTGAACGCGGGTGCCCACTGGGTGGACGAGGAGGTGCACGTCTGCCACGACGGGCCCGGCGTCCTGGTGACCAGCCGCAAACCGGGGGACCTGCCGGTCTTCAACGACGCCCTGGTCACCGAGTTCGCCCACGCGACGGCGAAGCGGTACCCGACCTGAGGCGCTCCCTCAGACGAGGGTGAAGGCGCTCTGGTAGGTACCGCCCTCCGGGGCGGGCGCCTCCCAGCAGGTGAACCGGGCGCCGGGCAGGTCCGACAGGCCGATTCCCAGCGCTTGCGTCAGGGTGGTGGCCACCGTCTTGCGCGGGCCGGCGGAGCCGTCGGCCACCTGGTAGCGGACGAGCGCCCCGCGGACGTCCACCACGACGTACTCGACCCACTGGCCGGGCAGGTCCAGCGGGTCGAACTCCGTTGCCTGGTCGGCGAGTCGGCTGGTGATCGGGTTGCCGCAGAGCCCGCAGTCCGGCGCTTCGAGAGGTTCGTGAGGTTCGTGACGGTCGTGCACGGCGCAGAGCGTAGCGCCCGCGCCGGGAGGGCCGGAGCGGAGCTCAGTCCCCGCGCAGGCGGACGAAGGCGGCGGTGGGCGGGCGGCCGGTGAGGGTGAGTTCGGCGCGCAGGGGGGTGGTGAGGGGGTGGACCGGGCCGTGGCCGGGGTCGACGGCGGGCGGGCCGAGGAGCGGGGCGGCGGCCTCGGCGATCTCGCGGGACTGTACGGGGGTGAGCCGGGGGGTGGTCAACAGGATCCGGTCGTCGTCGAGTCGGACCACCAGTGCGTACGGGCGGGTGGCCGGGCCGGTGAGGGCGTGGACGGTGGCGTCCACGGTGTCGCTGCGGCGGTACTTGACCCAGGCGCGGCCCGCGCCGCGCGGGCGGTAGGGGGAGCCGGCGGCCTTGCAGACCAGGCCCTCCACGCCGAGGTCGGCGAGTCGGGCCATCCACTCCATCGCCTCCGCCCGGTCCGTGGTGGCCATCACCGGCTGGATCGGCGGCGGGACGTCGGCCAGGGCGGCGAGCAGCAGGCGGCGCCGGTCGGTGAACGGGAGGCGCCGGATGTCACGGCCGGGCAGGGCGAGCAGGTCGAAGGCGATCAGCCCGAGGGCGACGTCCGGGGCGGCCGCCCGGGCCTGACGGGTGTGCAGCAGTTCCTCGAAGGCGAACCGGCCCGCGCGCCAGGCGACCAGTTCGGCGTCCAGCACCAGCCCCTCGGGCAGCCGGGCGACGGCGGAGGCGATCGGCGGGAACTCCGGCGCGAGGTCGCGGCCGGAGCGGGACTGCAGGACGGCGGGGCGGTCACCGCGGGCGAAGGCGACGCAGCGGAAGCCGTCCAGCTTCAGTTCGTACTGGACCCCGCCCCCGCCCAGCCCGTCGGCGGGCGGGACGGCGGTGACGGCGGCGGGGCGCATCACCTCGACGGGCGGCTGCAGCACCTGGCGGGGCCGGCCGGGGGCTGCGGACGTCCTGGGCGTGTCGGACGTCCTGGGCGCGCGTGACGGCGCGGGCGCGGCACCCGGGGCGGGCGCGCCGGGCAGCGGCCGGGCCTCGGCCGGGTCCAGCAGCGGCGCGAACAGGTCGCCCTCGGCCGCCAGCCGGTCGGGGACCTCGGCGAGGGTGAGGACGAGGTCCGCCTCCGCGCGCGCCCGCTCCAGCTCGGCCCAGGAGAGCGGGGCGGAGACCGTCGGCAGCGGCCGGGCCCGCAGGGTGTACGGGGCGGCGGTGGTCTTCTTGGCGTTGTTCTGCGACCAGTCGACCAGCACCCGGCCGCGGCGGCGCGCCTTGGCCATGGTGTGCACCACCAGCTCCGGGTGCTCGGCCTCCAGGGCGGCGGCCAGCGCCTTGGCGTAACCGGAGACCTCGGCGCTGGGCGTGGGCTCGATCGGCACCAGCAGGTGCAGCCCCTTGGAGCCGGAGGTCTTCACCCAGGCGGAGAGGCCGTCCGCGGCCAGCCGCTCGCGCAGCAGCAGCGCGACCGCCCGGCAGGTCAGCACGTCCGCGCCCGCGCCCGGGTCGAGGTCCAGCACCAGCCGGTCGGCCAGGCCGGGTGCGGCCGCGTGCCACTGCGGGACGTGCAGTTCCAGACAGCCCAGGTTGGCGACCGCGAGCAGCGCCGCGCCGTCCTCCAGCACCACCTGGCGCAGGTCGCCGCCGCTGCTGGGCACCTCCACCGTGCGCACCCAGTCCGGGGTGCCGGGCGGCGGGTTCTTGGCGACGAAGACCTCGGCCTCGACGCCGTCCGGGCAGCGCAGGAAGGAGACCGGGCGGTCGCGCAGGTGGGGGAGCAGGGCGGCGTGCACGGCGGCGTAGTAGCGCAGCACCTCGCCCTTGGGGGTGCCGGTGCGCGGGTAGTACACCTTGTCGAGGTGGGAGAGGGCGAGGGTGCGCCCGTCCACCGTCATCTGCGGCATGGGCCGTCTCCGAAGCGTCCTGCGGTGGTCCCCGCAGCCAGTCTGCCGCGCCGCGACCACGACCGCCCGGGGCCTTCACCGTCCTTGGTATCGGCGTTGCGGCGTCGGCCCTCGCGGTCGCGGGTGGGCGCGGTGTTGCCTATGGTGATGGCACGGTCACACCGCGATCGCCGGTGTCGACCATGAGGGGGAGAGCCGTCGGGGGGAAGCACCGACGAAGGAGTCCCCGTGACCACTGCCCGAGACATCATGCACACCGGCGCCCAGTGCATCGGCGCCCACCAGACGTTGGACGAGGCCGCGCGGATGATGCGCGACAAGAACGTGGGCGCGCTGCCGATCTGCGGCGACGACCAGAAGCTGCACGGCATCATCACCGACCGTGACATCGTGGTGCGATGTCTCGCCGAGGGCAAGGACCCGGCCAAGATGACGGCGATCGAGCTGGCCGGGCACCTGCACTGCGTGCGCGCCGAAGACACCATGGACGTGGTGCTGAAGAAGATGGAGCAGCACCAGATCCGCCGCATCCCGGTGATCGACGGGGAGCGGCTGGTCGGCATGATCAGCGAGGCCGACCTGGCGATGGGCCACCGCAACGGCCACCGGCTGACGGATCAGCAGATCATCGAATTCATGGACAGCGTCTACATGAAGCGCTGACCCCGCCGGCGACCAGCCGCCCCGGGCAGGCCCCCGGGGCGGCTGGTCGCCGTCTCATGGGATGGATTTTCTTTTCTCACAAGCCGAGATGCGAGCACAATTGCGCACATGGGAAAGCAGTACGCATGCATCGACGGCCTGCCCGGCGTCCCGCTGCCGCTCCCGCCCCCGGCCCGCGACCTGACGCCGCGTCAACTCTTCGGTCCGCCGAGGATCATCAGCTTCTGCGGGTCGGGGAACGGCACGAACCCGGCCTTGGCGTACACCTCGTGGGCGTCCACCGTCGACAGCAGCACCCGCTTCAGCCGGTAGGGCCGCAGGTACGCCACCACCTCCTCCGCAAGCCAGATGCCGAGCCCCCGCCCCCGCTGCCCCCGGTCGACGTACACGTCGCACAGCCAGGCGAAGGTCGCGTGATCGGTGACCACCCGCGCGAACGCCACCTGCCCGCCCCCGGGTTCGTACACCCCGAACACCACCGACCCGCGCACCGACTGCTCCACCACCTCCCGGCTGCGCCCGAGCGCCCAGAAGGCGTCGGTGGAGAGCCAGTGGTGGACGAGGTCGAGGTCGAGGAGGTCGGGGTCGGTGGAGAGCCGGTAGCCGTCGTGGCGAGTGGTGATCATTGTTCCTTTTCCCTTGGGTTCCCGATGGCTCGCTGCCCGCTGTGCTCCCTCCAGTCGCTGCTGGCCTGGGGCGTTGGTGCGTCGGGCCACTGACGGCGCGAAGTTGACGGATCATCGGGATTCCTGAAACATTCACCTCCTCATCGATCGATGTACTGCATTGGCGAAGGCGAGGTTCCCGGTGGCGTTGGCGCTCGTGCGTGACCTCCGTTCGGTGCGGCCGACCCTGTCGACTGCGGAGCTCGACGCCTTCGAGCAGGACCTGGTGGCCGGCTTCGTGCTCGCGCGGTCCGCCGCAGGCGTGGAGGACGCATCGATCCAGGCCGAGATCCGTGCCATCTCGGAGTTCCGGGAGTCGATGGGCCGTCATCTGTGGACCGCCCGACCGGATGACGCCGACCGGTTCCTCGGCGAGCGCTGCCGCGACCAGGCCCACAGCACCGTCAGCGGCAAGGCGTTCGGCATCTCGGTGTTCTTCGAGTTCCTGGAGCTGCGGCACGAGGCGGAGATCCACGCGCTCACCGGCGACCTCGTGCAGTGCCCGATCGATGAGATGAACCGGCCCCGGGACGGCTGGCGGCTCAACATCCGCATCCCGCCCACCGACGCCGAGATCGACCAGTTCTTCAGTGGATGGCGGGACCACGTCGCCACGACCCGCAAGTTCCTGCCCGACGCCCGCAACTACACCGCTGCGAGACTGTGGTCCCAAATCGGCTTGCGTATCGGGGAGTCCACGCGGCTCGACATGGCCGACCTCAAGTGGGAGCTGGGGCCGCTCGGCAAGGTGCACGTGCGCTTCGGCAAGGGATCGCGGCGACGCGGCCCGAAGCAGCGCATCGTGCCGCTGATCAACGGCGCCCGCGGCCAAGCGGCGTGGTTCGTCGAGGAGGTCCGTGGACAGTTCGATGACGCCTGGGACCAACCGGGCGCCCCGTTCCTCGTCTCCGAGCGCCGGGCGGCCGACGGGTCGTGCAGTCGGGTCAGCACCGAGACGCTCCGGGCCGGGCTGGCCAGGGCCGTCGACCGGCATCTGCCGAGCTGGCGTGGTCGCCTGAGCCCGCATGTCCTGCGGCACTACTGCGCGTCCTCGCTGTATCGCAACGGCGTGGATATCGTCGCGATCCAGGAATTGCTCGGCCACGAGTGGGTCGCCACCACGATGGGGTACATACACGTGCATAACAGTCATATCGAAGACTCCTGGGCGAAGGCGGCGGACCGCTCGGCGGCCCGACTGGGCGGGGTGAAGCCGTGAAGTGGGACCTTCGGATGGCGGCGGCCCGCCGCGAGATCTGGAAGGCCAGCGACATGCGCCGGCTGCTGGCCGAACGCGGGCTGGAGATCAGCGTCGGGAAGATGTCGTCGCTGTGGTCCGGGCAGCCGACCTCGATCCGGCTCGACGACTTGGAGGTCATCTGCGACGCTCTCGGCTGCGGCCCCGAGGAGCTCTTGCTGCGTGAGCCCGGAAAGGCTCAGGCTCCCCCGGTCGCCGACGTCGACACGCAGGCCGTGGCTGTCGGGCAGTCGCCCGTCCGGCCGGTCCGTCGCAGCGGCCGGACGGCACCGCCGTGATCAGCCGCGAGGCGTATAGCGCCGCCCTGCGAGGGGACCTGGTCTGCAGCGGTTGCGGCCTTCGGCCGCCCCGGACGCCAAAGCACCGGCGTTGCTGGGAATGCTCGCGTAACGGTGGAGTGGCGCCGCCGTGCAAGGGCTGCGGCGGCCCGTACTGGATGTCGGGCTGGTGCCGCAGTTGCCATCCCGGCCTGGTGTCGCAGACCTTGCGGCCACGTTCGTGCCGCACCTGTTTCGCCTGGGGCCCGACGGACGCCCCGACGTGCAAGGCATGTCGCGGCTTCGCCCGCAAGCACCCGACGGGTGCCTGCGGGACCTGCGGGCGTCAGGTTCCGCTTTCCGGCGGCCACTGTCGACTCTGCTGGCACCAGGCCCGGCTGCTGGCCGGCCAGACCGGTGACTACGGCCCTGCGGCCCTTCACCTCGTGCAGGCCACCGGCCAGCAGCTCTTCATCGGCGACACCCAGCGCCGCATCACCCGCCACAACCCGGGCCGGGTGCCGCGCAAGCCAGTCGAACAGCAACTCGTCGCCATTGTCGGCAAGTTGCACGTCTGGCGTCCGGCCGCATGGCCCGTCCAAGGGGAGCTCTTCACGCTGCCTATCGGCGAGGTGCCGTTCCGGATCCTGCGCGATGACGAGCCGCGACTGGCCTGGTTCGCGCACCTGGAGCCCGCAGTGGCCCGGATCGGCGGAGCCAAGGGCTGGAGCCGCGACGTGTGCGAGAGCGTCATGCTCACCCTGGAAGCCGTGGTCGCCACCCACGAAGCCGGAACTCCGAGCTACTCGGCTTCCCGGGTCGCGCTTCTGGCTGACGGCTGCAAGCGGAACGTCACCCGGACCATCGAGCTCCTGGACGAACTCGGGCGACTCGACGAGGACCGTGCCGACCGGCTCGACCAGTGGGTGGAACGGAACCTGGCGTGCTTGCCCGCCGGCATCCGCGCCGACGTGGCTGACTGGGTAGACGTCCTGCGGCACGGCAACCCACGCCGCCGCCCGAAGTCCGAACTCACGTGGAAGAACTACCTGTTGCAGGTCCGGCCGACGCTTCTGTCCTGGTCCGCCGGGTACGAGACGCTCCGAGAGATATCCAAGGCCGAGATCGTCGCCGCCCTGGAGACGCCGACGCCCTACGGCGGAGACGGCCACACTCGACTGACCGCGTTGCGGTCGCTCTTCGCCTTCCTCAAGACCCGACAGAAGGTCTTCGCCGACCCAAGCCGCCGACTGGACCGGAAGATCACCCGACGCCCCGAGCAGAAGATCCCCACCCGGCTTCCGGCCTCCGCCCTGCAGGCAATCGGCCAGGGCGAGTACACCGCCGCGACGTGGCTGATCATCGTGCTGACCGGACATCACGCCCTTGGGGCGGTGCACATTCTGACCCTGGGCGTCGAGGACGTGGACCTGCCCAACCGCCGGTTCACGGTCCAGGGACAGCTCCGCCCCCTCGACGACCTCACCCACCAGGCCGTGCAGGGATACCTCGACTACCGCAACCGCAGGTGGCCGAACAGCACCAACCCCCACCTGCTGATCACCCAGCAGACCGCCCACCACGAGGGCCCGGTCAGCCGCTGGTGGCTCCGTACCGCCCTGCGGGGCCAGGAAGCCAGCCTCGACAGGCTGCGACAGGACCGCATCCTCGACGAGGTCGAAGCCACAGGCGTCCGCGACCCGCTCCACATCGCGGCCATCTTCGGCCTCCGACCCGACACCGCCCAGCGGTATGTCGACGCCATCCACGGACGCCACGACCCCACCGCGAACCCCGCAACCTGAGGGTGCACACTGGGCATGCACGCCTGCCGGACCCTCAAGTTCCTCCGCAGCAACCCTTCGGTAATCCTGAACTTGTGG
The DNA here is from genome assembly GCF_043201815.1 of Kitasatospora sp. NPDC048296. NCBI lineage: Bacteria > Bacillati > Actinomycetota > Actinomycetes > Kitasatosporales > Streptomycetaceae > Kitasatospora > Kitasatospora sp. NPDC048296. The sequence goes on along the minus strand of NZ_JBICZB010000015.1, from coordinate 109,312 downwards.
CCTCCGAGGCGGCATGCTAGTAAACCGGAGGGCGGAGCCCACCGGGATTTCCGGCCCGGCGATCGCCGGCGATGCCGGATCGGTCCGGACCTCGCGGGTGGGATCCCCCGATGCCGGCGCCGCCCGTGCTCGCGGCGACCCGCGCGACCCGGGCTCACGGCCCCGTGCTGACGGCCGGGTGGCCCGCGCCACAGCCCTCACCCGGAGTGCCCCTCGCACTCGTCCGCAGCGGCGGGCATAGCCTTCGGCCCATGAGCAAAGAGAGCGATGCGGCGGACACCGGGGCCGTCGGCGACGAGGGCCACGAGGTGGCGGCCGCACCCGCCGGCTTCGAACTGGGGACCGACGGGCCCAAGGTGATCCTGGCGGGCCTGGACGGCTCCGACTCCTCCTGGCGCGCCACCGCCTACGCCGCCGGACTGGCCCGCCGCCAGGGCGCCGTCCTCGCCGTGGCGTACGTCCAGCCGGTACTCGGCGCCGCGACCGCCCTGGCCGGGGCCGCGGTGGAGGAGACGACCCGGGAGATCGCCGACGAACTGCTGGCCGCGCTGCGCGAAGCCGAACAGCACGTCCGCGATGTGTGGAAGGTGGACTGGCGCTTCCTGACCATGCGCGGCGACCCGTACACCGGACTGGCCAAGCTCGCCGACGACCTGCGCGCCGACGCCGTCGTGGTCGGCGTCTCCGAACAGGCCGGGCACAAGGTGATCGGCTCGGTGGCCGTCCGACTGGTCAAGGCCGGACGCTGGCCGGTGACCGTCGTCCCCTGAGGCCCGTCCGACACCTCCCGCCGGGCGCGAACCGTCGGACCCGGCGGCCCGAACCGGCCCAACCGGCCCAACCGGCCCAACCCGTGAGGGGACTACGGCCGGACGAGCCCCTACCGCCAGGGCCGCCCGCCCGCAGGAGCGCGCGGAGGCGGCGGGTAGGGTGCGGAAGCATGACGGAAACGCCGGGCGCGCACCCTACCGAGCCGGCCCACCCGACCGGCAACGACCTGCACCTCGACCTCCCCGCCACCGGCGGTCGCCGCGCCGCGCTGATGGCCGCGCTGCGCGAGGCGATCCGCAGCGGCAGACTCGCGCCCGGCACCCGGCTGCCCCCGTACCGCGCCCTTGCCGCCGACCTCGGCCTGGCCCGCAACACCGCCGCCGAGGCCTACGCCGAACTCGTCGCCGAGGGCTGGCTGACCGCCCGTCAAGGCTCCGGCACCACCGTCGCCGAACGCGCCGCGCCCGTCCCGCCCACCCGGGCCCGCCGCCCCTCGGTGCGGCCCGGGCCCGTCCACGACCTGCGCCAGGGCCAGCCCGACGCCGCCTCCTTCCCCCGCACCGCCTGGCTGGCCGCCGCCCGCCGGGCCCTCACCACCGCGCCCAACGAGGCCTTCGGGCCCGGCGATCCGCAGGGCCGGCGCGAACTGCGCACCGCCCTCGCCGACTACCTCGCCCGCGCCCGCGGGGTGCGCACCGACCCCGACCGGATCGTCGTCTGCTCCGGCTTCGCCCACGCGCTACGGCTGCTCTTCGACGGCTCGGCGCCCGTCCTGCCGCCCGCCGAGCGAGGGCCGCTGGCCGTCGAGGCGTACGGGCTGGGCTTCCACCGCGGGCTGCTCGCCGCCGCTGGGGTCACCACCGTGCCGCTGCCGATCGACGAACAGGGCGCCCGGGTCGGCGCGTTGGCGCACGTCCCGGACATCCGTACCGCGCTGCTCACCCCCGCCCACCAGTTCCCGACCGGCGGCCCGCTGCACGCCGGCCGCCGCGCCGCCGTGGTCGACTGGGCGCGCGGACGCGGTGGGCTCCTCCTGGAGGACGACTACGACGGCGAGTTCCGCTACGACCGCCAACCGGTCGGCGCCGTCCAGGGGCTGGACCCCGAGCGGGTGCTCTACCTCGGCAGCACCAGCAAGAGCCTCAGCCCCGCGTTGCGCCTCGGCTGGATGGTGGTGCCGGAGCACCTGGTCGACCGGGTGCTCGCGGTCAAGGGCGAACGCGAGGGCTGGGCCAGCGCCCTGGACCAGCTGACCCTCGCCGAGTTCATCGACTCCGGCGGCTACGACCGCCACGTCCGTCGGATGCGGCGCCGCTACCGCGACCGCCGGGACCAGTTGGTGGCCGCGCTCGCCGCGAACGCCCCGCACATCCAGGTCTCCGGCATCGCGGCGGGCCTGCACGCGGTGCTGCGCCTGGAGCCGGGCACCGAGCGGTCGGTGCTGAAGGCCGCCGCCTACCGCGGCCTCGCCCTCGACGGCCTCGCCGACTACCGCCACCCGGCCGTCACCCCCGAGGCCATGCCGCCGGCCGACGGCCTGGTCGTCGGCTACGCCACCCCACCCGACCACGCCTACCCGGCGGCACTCGCCGCACTGTGCGACATCCTGCCGCCGTCCGCCTGAGCGAAGCGCGACCGGCGGGCGGCGGGCGGCGAAGCATAGGGCCTGGGCACACCTCGCCGGGCCGTTTCGGCGTTCGACCGGTCCCGGGCGTCCGCTCGCCGGTCCTGCGTCGGTACGGCTTCGGGTCGAGGAGGGCAAGCGGAGCGGTACCGCCGCCTACGCTCCTTGGGCATGCGCAGAACACATCTGAGCCGGGTGGCGCTCGCCGCGTGTCCGGCCGTCGCCGTCGGTCTGCTCCTCTCCGCCGCGCCGGCCCGGGCCGACAGCCCGCTGCCGCTCACGGCGGTCTCCGACCGTCAGACCACCGTCCGCGGCGGCGAGTTCACGCTCACGATGACGCTCACCAACCCGTACGACACTCCGATCCAGTTCGTCTACCAGAGCGTCCAGCAGACCTACGACACCAGCCTGGAGCAGGGCCTCAAGTTCACCGCCACGGCCTGCGGCACCCAGACCAACGGCTGCAGCGACAACGTCCACGGCGGCATCGCCCGCTACAACGTGCCGCTGGCCCCGGGCGCCAGCAGCACCTTCACGGTCACCTACACCATCGCCCCCGACTCGGCGTGCGGCGCGGAGACCAGGATCGACTTCTACTCCTACCTGTACTACGAGTACCAGGCCGGTGAGGCCAAGAACTCGGGCATCATCGGCATCCCGGGCACCCAGGTCGCCTGCGCCTGACCCGCCGGTAGCACCGCCTCTCCCCGGCGCATCCCCCTCTGTGCATCCCCCGTACCCCCGTCAGGTGCCGGCCGCCCCCGTACCGGCACCTGACGGGCTTTTCGTGTTGTCGGTCCCCGCGCGCATGCCCGATGAGGACCCCTCGGCGGGCCGGCTGAACCGGGTCCGGTTCTGCTACGAGGCAGCCTGAGCGATCTGCCGGGTTGACGCCCGCGGGCCCGGGTTCGGACGACCGGCGGGGGCGGAGGAAGGGGCGGGAAGCCGTTGGCAGGACGGGGGTGCGGAGGTGGGAACGGACGTTCCTGCGGCGAGTGGGGCCGTGTGGGGTGGATCGGCGGAGATTCACCCTATCGGGGGGTAGTCGGCCTCCGTATGGGCCTGGTCGGGTTCTGGTGATCTAGGGTTCCGGATGGGTCGCCGCGAGACGGTGGCCGCTCTCTCGGTACCCCGCCAACTTCCCCACCAGTAAGCGGATCTGATGATCCGCCATGGATCGCGTTCCCAGGCGGTGCGGTACGGCCCGGGCCGCGCGATCCGACCACACGAATGGAGACCCTGCCGATGCCCGTGGACACGAACCCGGAGACACAGCAGGACCGGCAGCAGAGCCTCGCGACGGCAGCTGCCCGCAACCTTGCCACCACGACCAAGTCCGCGCCGCAGATGCAGGAGATCACCTCCCGCTGGCTGCTCAAGGTGCTGCCCTGGGTGCAGGCCAACGGTGGCGCCTACCGCGTCAACCGTCGGCTCACCTACACCGTCGGCAACGGCGTGGTGGAGTTCATCAAGACCGGCTCCCAGGTTCGTGTGATCCCGGCCGAGCTGGGCGAGCTCGCCCTGCTGCGCGGCTACGAGGACGAGGAGGTGCTGACCGCCCTCGCCGACCGCTGCCAGCAGGTCGACTTCGGCCCCGGCGAGGTCCTCACCACCCAGGGCGAGGCGGCCGACAAGATCTTCCTGATCGCCCACGGCAAGATCAACAAGATCGGCACCGGCAAGTACGGCGACGAGACCGTGGTCGGCGTGGCCGGTGACGGCGACCGCTTCGGCGACGACTCGCTGCTCAACGAGGACGCCGTCTGGGAGTACACCGCGAAGACCGCCACCTCCGGTGTCGCCCTGACGCTGAACCGGGCCGACTTCGCCCGCATCCGGGACAACGCGCCCAGCCTTCAGGAGCACCTGGAGTCCTTCCTGGCCCTGCCGCTGCAGGCTCAGAACGAGCGCGGCGAGGCCGAGATCGCCATGTCGGCCGGCCACCACGGCGAGTACGAACTCCCCGGCGCCTTCGTGGACTACGAGCTCAAGCCGCGTGAGTACGAGCTGAGCGTCGCCCAGACCATCCTCAAGGTCCACACTCGTGTCGCGGACCTGTACAACGAGCCGATGAACCAGATCGAGCACCAGCTCCGGCTGACCATCGAGGCCCTGCGCGAGCGCCAGGAGCACGAGATGATCAACAACCCGGAGTTCGGCCTGCTCAACAACGCCGACTTCGACCAGCGGATCCAGACCCACTCCGGCCCGCCCACCCCGGACGACCTGGACGAACTGCTCAACCGCCGCCGTGACCCCGACTACCTGCTGGCGCACCCGCGGGCCATCGCCGCGATCGGCCGCGAGTTCAACGCCCGGGGCATCTACCCGCACCACGTAGACCTCGGCGGGCAGCAGGTGCCGGCCTGGCGCGGTGTGCCGATCCTGCCGTGCAGCAAGATCCCGATCACCAAGGAGAACACCAGCTCGATCCTGGTGATCCGTACCGGTGAGGACAACCAGGGCGTCATCGGCCTGCACCAGAACGGCATCCCGGACGAGTATCAGCCCTCGCTGTCGGTGCGCTTCATGGGGATCGACGAGAAGGCGATCATCTCCTACCTGGTCAGCGCCTACTACTCCTGCGCGATCCTGGTGCCGGACGCGGTCGGCGTCCTGGAGAACGTCGAGATCGCGCACCGCCGCCACTGAGCGCTGAATGCTCTGCCGAGTGCGGAGAACAGTGCGCGCAGGCCGTAACCGGCCGGCATGAAGATCGTTTGACCTGATGGCGGACGGCCCGCCCGCGACGGCGGGCCGTCCGCCTGAGCGCGTTTGAAGGCATCTGGTCGTACCCGATCGGTTTCCCGTTCCGGATTCGACCGACTCTGTCTCCTTCGCCGTGGCTGGTCAGCCCGAGCCCCTGCCGTCCCCCGGTCGACCCGAGAGGTGTGTGGAGCCCATGTCGCAGCGTCGGCAGTTCCGACGGATACCGCAGCACGATGGTGGGACTGCTACCCCCGGGCGGCGGGTGCGACTGATCGGCGCTGCGGTCGGTGTGGTGGCCATGTGCGCGCTGGGCGGCGGCGCCACCGCCTCCGGCACCGAGCGCCAGGGCGGGCACCCGCACGGTCTGGTGGTCGACACCTGGGTGTGCAGTGAGACGGACGTGTCGATGACGTTGGGTCCGGGCGGCAGAGTGGACGTCGGGGTGGACGTGGACGTCCAGGTCGGCGTGACCGTCGCCCCCGACGCCGAGCACCACGGGCCCAAGCCGCCGCACGGGCACCAGTCGGGACGGCCGGACGACGATCACGGTGACGGTGACGACGACGGGCACGGCGACCACGACGGGCACGGGCATCACCACCACCACCACCATCACCATCCGTGCCCGACCCCGACGCCCGGCCCGACTCCCACGCCGACGCCCACCCCCACACCGACCCCGACCCCCACCCCCACACCGACTCCCACGCCGACCCCGACGCCGTCTCCGACCCCGCCGCGGCCCAGCCCGACCCCGGTGCCCACCCCGCCCCCGTCGCCCGCGCCACCGCGCGTCCCCGCGCCGCCCCCGCCGGCGCCCGTGCCCGCCGCACCCGCGCCTGCCGCGCCTGCCCCCCAGGCGCCCCCGCCTGCCGTGGTGCCCAGCCCCGCGGCGCCGAGCCCGGCGCGCCCGAGTCCGCCGGGGCCGACCCCCTCGGCGCAGCCGGTGTTCCACGTCCGGCCGGCCCCGCCGCAGCCTGTCGCGCGGAACCACCACGCCGCCCCGGCGACCACCACGATGCTGCTGATCACCGTCCCCGCCGTGCTGGCGGCGGCGGCCCTGCGGCCGGGTCGTGGCAACCGAGGCAGCGGTCGCTCCGGGTCCTGACAGCGCCCGCCCGCGAGACCCCTGGGCGCGGGGCCCGCGACCCCGTGGTCGCCGCCGGGCTCCGCGTCCCCGAGTACCCCGTTCACGTCACAAGCCAAGCCAGAGAAGGGAGTTCCCATGTCCGAGTGGGTGGCGCTGGTCATCGCCATGGCGGCGGCCTGTGCCGTCGTGGTGGCGGTGGTGCTGCTGAGGCACCGTCGGGTGGGCACCGAGAAGAAGGTCGACGAGACGCCCGACGTCATCGAGTACATCACGATGATGATCGGCGTGGTCTACGCGATCGTCCTCGGTCTCGCCATCGCGGGTGTCTGGGAGGCGCGCGGCGCCGCCCAGGACGACCTGTTCCGTGAGGCGCAGTCGCTGCGGGAGGTGAGCGACCGGGCGGTGGTCTACCCGGCCGAGTTCCGTGACCAGGTCCGGGCCGACGTGGACGGCTACGTCACGTACGTGGTCAACGTCGAGTGGGACTACATGGCCAAGCACGGTGAGATCACGGACAAGGGCACCGAGTTGCTGGAGAAGCTCCAGAACGACGTGGCCACCCGGTCGCCGGCCTCGGACCTGGAATCCCAGGCCTACCAGCCGATCATGGACCGGATCAGCCAGGCCTCCGACGCCCGCAACCAGCGCGGCCAGAACGCCGGACCGGGCATGCCGGGCGTGGTCTGGTTCGGGCTGATCGGCGGCGCCGTGGTGACCATCGGCATGCTGTTCGCGCTGCAGATCCGGCGCACGCCGAGGGAGTTGATCCTCGCGGCCTGCTTCAGCGCGCTGATCGCCTTCCTGTTGTTCATGATCTGGGACTTCGACGACCCGTTCGCCAGAAGCGTCTCGGTCACCACGCAGCCGTTCGTGGACCTCTTCCCCTCGCTCAACCTCAAGAGCTGACCAAGGATTCGGAAGCCCTCCGACCTCCGGAAATCCGGGCAGGTGATCATCGGATAACCTTGCCCGGATTGTCGGGGGCCGGCCCTCGGCCGAGGGATCGAGGGGAACCCCAGCAGTGTCCTATCCGCCGATGCCGGATCCCGGTGGCCAGTTCCCGTGGGCGCCGGACACCGCTCCCGTCCCGCCGCCCCGCCCGGAGCGCGCCTGGTGGTGGCTGCCCGAGTCGGAGCGGCTGCGGCGGAAGAAGCAGCGCGAGGAGTGGGAGGCCTACCGGGCGTACCAGCGGCGCAACCGCAAGGACGAGGACGGCGGCAAGCGCAAGCGCGACGACGACTGCCTGGAGGGCTGCGGCGACGGCTGCTGCGACATCGCCGACCCCTGCCTGATCGCGCTCATCCCGGTGATGATGGCCTCCGGCGTCCGCTTCGCCCTCACCGGGGCGCGCGGGCGTCGTACGGTCGACCCGTCCGCGCCGGCTCCGCACGGGTTCGCGGCCGGGGTGATGTACGGCGCGGTGCGCTACTACCGCACCGAGGTCAGCCCCCGGCGCCCCGCCTGCTGCCCGTACACGCCGTCCTGCTCGACCTACGCGGTGCAGCCGCTGCACCGGCACGGCGCGCTGCGCGGGGCCCGGCTGACGGTCGGGCGGCTGCTGCGCTGCCGCCCGGGCCGGGGTGGGTCCGACCCGGTGCCGCGCTGATCCTCCGGGCGCGGCGGGCAGCCCGCTGCTACGAGTAGGGCGAGTGGCCCGCGTGGAATCCACGCGGGCCACTCGCGTTCTGACGATAAGTCAACACATGCCGCCGTCCATCGAGTTGGGCATGGTGTCGGCGCCGGGAGTGACCTGGCGATCGTGACGTCGATCGGGTGGTCACCCCGTCAAGGGTGTCCACCCGCTGGACCGCCCCGGGCCGCGCGGGGCGGCGGACCGGTAGGTTGACCGGTACCGAGCAGGCCGCCGATCGGAGGAGCGCCATGGACAGCCAGGGCTGGGACGCCCGCTACGCCGCGAGCGAACTCGTGTGGGGTGCGGCGCCCAACCAGTGGGTGGTCCGCGAACTGACGGGGCACACCCCCGGTCACGCCCTGGACCTGGCCGCCGGTGAGGGCCGCAACGCCATCTGGCTGGCCGTCCAGGGCTGGGAGGTCACCGGCCTCGACTTCTCCGCCGTCGCCCTGGAGCGCGCCGAACGGCTCACCGCCGACCTGCCCGACGAGGTCGCCGGCCGCCTCACCTGGCGCCACGGCGACGCCCGCACGTTCGACTCACCCGCCGCCGGCTACGACCTCGTCCTGGTCGCCTACCTTCAGCTGCCCGCCGAGGACCGCCGGGCCGCGCTGCGCCGTGCCGCCGACGCGCTCGCTCCCGGCGGCACCCTGCTGGTCGTCGGACACGACCTGAGCAGCCTCACCGAGGGCGTCGGGGGTCCGCAGGACCCGGCGGTGCTCTTCACCCCGGACGACGTCCTCGCCGACCTCGCCGAGTACGGCCTACGCACCGTGCGCGCCGAGCGCGTCCACCGGACGGTCGGCGCCGAGCCCGGCCACAAGGGCGCCGGTACGAGCGCCGGTTCGGGCGGCGGTACGGGCGGCGGTACGGGCGTGGCGATCGACGCACTGGTGCGGCTGGAGCGGGGTGCCGAGTGACGATCACGACCTCCCGTCGCACGCTGCTCACCGGCCTGGCCGTGGCCGCCCCGCTGGTCCTGGCGGGCTGCTCCTCCGGCAAGAAGGACAAGGCCGACAGGACCGGCCCGGTGGCCAAGGCCAGTGACCCGGGCGGCGCGGCCTTCGTGATGATCATCCGGCACGGTGAGAAGCCGGACGGCAACCAGCCGGGCCTGGACGAGAACGGCAAGCACGACGGCAAGTCGCTCACCCAGCGCGGCTGGGACCGCGCCAAGGCGCTGCCCACCCTGTTCGCCCCGCCCGTGACCGGCCTGCGCACCCCGGCCCGGATCTACGCCGCCACCGACCAGGGCCCGATGGCCGGGGCGCACCGGATGCGCCAGACCGTCACACCCCTGGCCACCAAGCTCGGGCCGGCCGTGGACACCACGTACGCCGAGTCCCAGGAGTCCGAGCTGGCCGGTGCCGCGCTCGCCGGGACCCAGCCGGTGCTGATCTGCTGGGAGCACTCCAGGATCCCGCGGATCGTCGAGGCGCTCGGCGCGTCCGGCAGCGGCGTGCCGGGCACCTGGCCGGACCGGTTCGACCTGGTCTGGGTGTTCTCCCGGCCGGCCGGTGGGGCCTGGACCTTCCAGGAGGTGCGCCAGCACCTGCTGGACGGCGACGCCTGATCCAACGGGAACGGAGCGCGTCCGGAGGAGATGGCCGTCCTTCCGGTTCGGGCCGCCTCGGAGCCGACCCTGGACGGGTGCGCCGCCCGCCCGTTCGGTCTCTGTTCGCGGCTGTGACGGACGTCCGGCGGCGGATCCCTCGGTGTGCGGAGCACCGCCGGAAGTGAGGCCCGGGGGACTGCTGGGTAGGGGTCCTCGAAGCATGCCGTCCGATGATCATAGGTTTCCCTGCGGTGCGATAGATTCGCGCCACGGACGGCGGCAGGAACGAGGAGGGCACGATGACCGTTTCGCTGGCCAAGGGGCAGAAGATCAGCCTGGAGAAGCCGGGCGGTGGGCAGTTGAGCCTGGTCCGGATGGGCCTGGGCTGGAAGGCCGTGCAGCGCAAGGGTTTCCTGGCCAAGCTGCTCTCCACCGGGCAGGAGATCGACCTGGACGCCTCGGCGGTGCTGTTCTCCCGGGGGCGGGCGCTGGACGTGGTCTTCTTCCAGCACCTCACCAGCAACGACGGCTCGGTCCGGCACAGCGGGGACAACCTGGTCGGCGGCGCCGGCGACGCGACCGACGACGAGTCGATCACGGTCGACCTCACCAGGATCGCGGCCGAGGTCGACCAGATCGTCTTCACCGTCAACTCCTTCACCGGGCAGACCTTCCAGGAGGTCGAGGCGGCCTTCTGCCGCCTGCTGGACGAGACCACCGGCGTCGAGCTGGCCCGCTACACGCTCACCGGCGGCGGCCCGTACACCGCGCAGATCATGGCCAAGGTGCAGCGCACGCCGGGCGGTTGGCAGATGACCGCGATCGGGCAGCCGGCCAACGGGCGGACCTTCCAGGACCTGATGCCGGAGCTGGCCAAGCACCTGTGAGCCGGTCGGGTTCCAGCGCTCGGGCGCGTCCTGCGGGTCCGGTCGGACCCGGCAAGGATCCGCAGGACACGCCCCGGGGGTGTCACTCGACGTCCCGGCGCCGGAATCCGGCCAGGGCCAGGGCGATCAGCGCGGCCGCGACCAGGGTGAGCGCGGCGAGCGGCGTCCAGTCCATCGCGGCGGCCGGCAGCCGGGGCACCCGGCCGAACGGCGAGAATCCGTCCAGGCCCGACGGCAGCTTCAGCAGCGGGCCCAGGTAGCCGATGACGAACGCGTAGGCGGGGACGATCCAGGCCAGCGGCGTCGCCCGGGGCAGCCAGCCGTAGACGGCGGCGGCGAAACCCACCGTCACCCACAGGGCGGGTGTGAAGGCCAGCGCCGCGCCGGTCAGCCGCAGGAACACGCCCGCGTCGCCAGTGGACAGCGCACCGGCCAGGCCGAATCCGACGCCCGCGGCGAGCATCACGGCGGTGGAGCCCAGCAGGGCCGCCGCCAGGTGTCCGCCCAGCCAGCCGGAGCGCGACACCCCGGTGGCCAGTACCGGTACGGCCCGACCGGCGCTCTCCTCGGCGCGCGGGCGCAGCGTCGCGAGGACCGCGTAGACGCCGCCGACCACCGCGACGACCAGCATCGTCAGCGCGGCGTAGGAGTCGGCGAGCGTGTGGCCGCCGAGCCGGGCCAGCGCCTCCCGGATCTGGTCGACGTCCTTGAGCATCGAGTCGGCGTTGCCGAGCAGCGAGCCGTACATCGCGCCGAGCAGCAGCAGGGCGACCGCGAAGCCGCCGATCAGGCCGCGGTGCAGCCGCAGCGCCAGGCCGAGGGAGGTGCCGAGAAGCGGGCTGCCGGTGGCCGGGCCGGGGCGGGTGGCGCGCAGCCCGGCGCCGAGGTCGCGGCGGGTGCTCAGCAGGAACCCGGCCGCCGCGGTGGCGACGGTCAGCGCGAGTGCGGGCAGCAGCGGCCACCAGCGGTCGTCGACGAAGGGATAGGTGCGCTGCAGCCAGCCGATCGGGGAGGCCCAGGAGAGCCCGTTCTCCGCGGCGTCCCCGGCGGCGCGCAGCGCGTAGGCGGCGCCGAGGACCGCGAGGGCCAGCCCGGAGGCGGTCCGGGTGTGCGCGGTGACCTGGACGGTGACGGCGGCCACCGCAGCGAACAGCAGCCCGCCGACGGCGGTCGCGGCGCCGTAGAGCAGAGCGCCGCCGGTGGTCAGACCGGGGATGCCGAGGCCGGGCAGGCCGACGGCGAGCAGCAGTCCGAGCGCGAGGTCGGCGACGGCGGCGGTGGCCAGCGCCGCCGCGAGCTGGGCATGTCGGCCGACGGCGGCGGAGCGGACCAGTTCGGCGCGGCCGATCGCCTCCTCGGCCCGAGTGTGCCGGGTGACGATCAGGACGCTCATCAGGCCGGCGAGGACGGCCAGCAGACCGAGCAGCCGGTGGCTGAGCATCGCGCCCCAGGTGTAGTCGGCCAGGTAGTGCGCCGGGCCGGACATGGCGAGCACGGCCGGGTTGTCCGAGCTGTGCGCGATCGAGGCGCGGTCGGCGGCGGTCGGGTAGACGGTGTGGACGCTGTTGGCGGAGGCGATGGCCAGCAGCCCGAGGCCGAGCACCCAGCCGGGCAGCCGGGCCCGGTCGCGGCGCAGGGCGAAGTACAGCAGGACGACGGTGCCGGTCAGGGAGGCGCCCTCCTCGGCGCGGCCCGCTTCGGTGCGGCGGGTGGTGGGCGCGGCGGTGGCGGTCATCGCATGGCCTCGCCGTCGAGGCGGTGCCCGTTGGCGGCCAGCTCGTCGCCGTAGTGGCGCAGCATCAGCTCCTCCAGCGTGGGCGGGTGGCTGACCAGGCTGCGCAGCCCGGCCTCGCTCAGCTTCCGTACGGCGGCGTCGAGCCGGGCGCCGTCCACGGCGAAGTGGACGCGCAGCCCGTCGGTGCGTAGGGCGTGCACGCCGTCCAGGGCGTCCAGCCCGGTGACCGGGCGGCTGGTCTCGGCCTCGACGGTGGTGCGGGTGAGGTGGCGCAGTTCGCCGAGGGTGCCGGTCTGCACCACCCGGCCGTGCCGGATGATGCTGACCCGGTCACCCAGCTTCTCCACCTCGTCCAGGATGTGACTGGAGAGCAGGACGGTCCGGCCCTGCTCCTTGGCCTGGTGGACGACGTCCTGGAAGACCACCTCCATCAGCGGGTCCAGGCCCGAGGTCGGCTCGTCCAGCAGCAGGAGCTCGGCGTCGGAGGCCAGCGCGGCGACGATGGCGACCTTCTGCCGGTTGCCCTTGGAGTAGCTGCGGCCTTCTTGGCCGGGTCGAGGTCGAAGCGCTCGATCAGCTCGTCCCGGCGGCGCCGGTCGAGCCGGCCGCGCAGCCGGGAGAGCAGGTCGATGGCCTGCCCGCCGGTGAGGTTGGGCCAGAGCTCGACGTCGCCGGGGACGTAGGCGAGACGGCGGTGCAGCTCGACGGCGTCGCTCCACGGGTCCTTGCCGAGCAGCCGGGCGCTGCCGCCGTCCGCTCGCAGCAGGCCGAGGAGAACCCGGATGGTGGTGGACTTCCCGGCGCCGTTGGGCCCCAGGAAGCCGTGGACCTCGCCGGTCTCGACGGTCAGGTCGAGGCCGTCCAGCGCGGTGGTCCGGCCGAAGGCCTTGCGCAGGCCGGACAGGGTGATGGCCTTGGTCATGCTTCTGAAGGTACCGTAGTTTCAGAAAAACGTGAATATTGGGAAGGAGTTAAAGTTCGACCAGGGGGGCGGATGATCACTGGAAAGGGGGCGGCCGTGGAACGGCAGCCGGAGCAGGGGCACGACGAGCGGGCCGTGTCGGACTTCGTCGAGCGCTTCGCGGCCGAGCTGGTGGTCGCGGGCATGGGCCGGATGCCCTCGCGGATCTTCTCCTGCCTGATGGCCGAGGAGAGCGGCGTGCTGACCTCCGCCGAGCTCTCCGAGCGGCTGCAGATCAGCCCGGCCGCGGTCTCCGGCGCGATGCGCTACCTCATCCAGATCGGCCTGGTCGCCAAGGAGCGCGAGCCCGGCTCACGGCGGGACCGCTACCGGGTGCTCAACGACGTCTGGTTCGAGTCGCTGACCCGGCGGGACGAGATCCTGCTGCGCTGGATCCGGGTGCTGAAGGAGGGTGAGACGACCGTCGGCACGGGCACGGTGGCGGGGGAACGGCTGGCGGAGAGCGCGGCCTTCTTCGAGTTCATGATCGATGAGCTGCACGGCATGCTCGGTCGCTGGCGCGAGCACCGGGCGGGGCTGGCGGCGGAGGAGTAGGGGCGGCCCGGCGGGCCGGGAAACGGCTCAGCGGGAAGCAGCGCGGCGGGAAACGCTCAGCGGGAAACGGCGCGGCGGCAGGACGGCTGTTGGGCCGTCCTGCCGCCG